>CAITMP010000622.1 GCA_903893525.1 uncultured Acidobacteriia bacterium
ACCCGGGCCGCACCCAACTGCAGCAGGCAATCCGTGAAACCGCCCGTGGACGACCCGAAATCCGCGCAAACGAAACCCCTGACGTCGATTCCGAATCCCTCCAACGCGCCTTCCAGCTTGAATCCGCCGCGGCCGACATATTTCAGCTTCGTCGCCACCTCGACCCGCGAGTCTTCCCCCGTCGCCTGGCCCGGTTTGACCGCCTTCTGGCCGTCGACAAACACCTCGCCCGCCATGATCAGCGCCTGGGCCTTGGTCCTTGACTCCACCAACCCATGCGACACCATCCAAAGGTCAAGCCTTTCCTTGGACACGCCCGCCCTCACGATTTCCGGTACACAATCAAATCGGCAATTTCATGCAGCCGCTGGGCGGAGCCGCCGAAAATCTCCAAGGCCTCGTGCGCCATCCTGCATTGGTCGGCTGCCATCGCGCGGGACCGTTCCAAGCCGTAGACAGCAGGAAAGGTGATCTTGCCCTGCGCCTCGTCCTTGCCCGCGGTCTTCCCAAGCGCTTCCGACGATTCCTCCACGTCCAGAATGTCGTCGACAATCTGGAATGCCATCCCGACATGGTCGCCGTAACGCGACATCTGGTCCAGTTGCTCCTGTGTTGCCCCGCCGCAGATTGCCCCCATCCGGACGCTGGCACGCAGCAGCGCACCTGTCTTGGCGGAATGGATTTGGTGCAGCAGTTCCGGCGTCGGCGTCTTGCGTTCGGACTCGATATCGATCACCTGGCCGCCGATCATCCCGTCGGATGTCCCCGAAGCAAAAGAGAGTTCCTCCACCAGTTGCAGCTTTCCAGCCGCGTCCAAGCCTTGGATGGTGGTTAGGATTTGGATGGCGCGGGTGAACAGCGCGTCGCCCGCCAGGATCGCCATCGCCTCGCCGAAAACTTTGTGGCTGGTCAGCTTTCCGCGACGGTAGTCGTCATTGTCCAGAGCTGGCAAATCGTCGTGGATTAGCGAATAGGTGTGGATCATCTCCAGCGAACACGCGGCCACCATTGCTGGGGGAACCGGGAGTCCGCCCGCCTGCTCCTCGCTCCGTCCTGAAACGGCCCGTCCGGAAACCGCGAGTGCCGCTTGGAGGCAGAGAATGGGGCGGATCCGCTTTCCACCGGCAAACAGACTGTACCGCATGGCCTTGTGGATTGTGGCCGGCGACGATTCCTCGGTCGGCGTCAGCACGTCCAAGGCGGCATCCACCTGCCCCTGCTGCCGCAACATCAATTCCTTCAGCGACTCGGTCTGCATCTGCTACTTCTCAGGACGGAACGGTTCCGCCTGATACGTTCCTTCCCGCCGGATCAACGCCTCGACGCGCGTCTCGGCATCCTCCAACTGCTTTCTGCAGGCCTCGCTCAGTTCCACCCCCCGCGAAAACAGGTCCAAGGACCGTTCCAGGGGCAAATCTCCCGACTCCAATTCCCGAACCACCTTCTCCAACTGGTCGAGCGCGCTTTCAAAAGTTGCAACCGTCGCGACCGTCTGTGTCCCGTCTGGCATTGACTTCCATTCTATCGGGCTGACGTTCCTGCCACCCATTTTCTCCGGTCACAACTATTTTCAAGTAACAGTATTCGTATTTTCAAGCACTTGCGAAAACCATGGTTCGTGTTTGCCGCGCAAGTCCGCTAACATCGGCACCGGGTAGGAGAACCATGACGCAAAACGACATCCTCGAACTTGAAGCCGTGATTCGGCACGAAATCCGCCGTTGCACCAGCCGCATCGCCGAATGCAACGCCAACGACGCCGATTCGGACGCCAAGGTTCGGTCGGCCAACGACCGTGACCGCGACCGGGCCTTCGTTTCCCTCCGCCGGGCAGTCTCGATGTTGAAACTCATTCCGACGGCCACTCCCGACACGACCGACACCCCTGCGCAGCCTGGGATTCACCTGGTCCCGAAGCCACAGCCTGACGGCGATCCCAATCCGGCCCCGGCAATCGCCCGCAACGCCCCCTGCCCGTGCAATTCCGGGGCCAAATACAAGCGGTGCTGCGGTCGCCACGCACCGCCGATGCGTCTCCCTACCTCCAATCGGCTTCCGCTGGCTGCCTGACAGGACAAAATTTCAACCATTCGTCCAGAAATCCACCCACTAGGACCGACTTCAACGGACACTGGAATCGTGAAGTGTTTCTTCAAGTGGGTCCTTTCGATCTTCAACTTCAGCGGCCAGTCTCCCAAATGGAGCGACGTCCCCCTCCTGCTGGCCAAGTGCACCGTCTGGGGAATCCTCACCGGGCCGATCATCGCCTTTGTTTTCATCCTTGCCGAGCACCCCGAAGCGGTCGTCGGTTACTTGCTGTCGCCCCGGGAACTGCTGACTTCCGCTGTCGTGGGCGTGGCGTGGGGGTTGTCGTTCTACATCTTTCTGGGTCTTGGCAATGCCTTCCTCAAGAATTGGATTGGCGGCTACCCCCGGGCTATCTCCTACACCATTTCCGTGATCTTCAATGTGGTTGGAACCTCGATGGCGGTTCTGGTGGCGGGCTCCATCAGTCTCTTCATCACGAACCAGACTTTCAAGATTCCCCCGGACTACTACTGGCGGCTCGTCGTAATCAATATCGCCTTGGCCCTGGGTCTCGGCGTGATCATCAAAGCGTTCATCCATCTCCGCATCGAAGTCGAAAAGACGCAGACCCTGCTGCGGGAGCAGGAACTCGCCACCGCCCGGGCCCAATCGCTCGCCCTCCAGTCGCAAATCAACCCGCACTTCTTTTTCAACACCCTGAATACAATCTCCGCCCTGATTGACGACGAACCTGCCGCCGCGCGCCGCAACATTGGCCGCCTCGCTGACCTTTTCCGCTACACGCTGGGTTGCTGTACCCACAGTTCCACCGTCGATCTCGATCAGGAGCTCGATTTCGTCCGCGACTATCTGGCGATAGAGCAAGAGCGCTTCCGCCGACGCTTGAAACTGGAATTACCGGAAAATCCCAATCCCGGCATCCAAGTGCCTGGTCTCATCCTCCAGCCTCTGGTGGAGAATGCCATCAAATACGGGATTGCGCCCCGTATCGAGGGCGGGACGGTCGCCATCCGCGTCGAACCCGCCGGAGCTGCGGTTAGGATCACCGTCCGCAACACCTCGGACGGCGAACCTTTGCCGGACGAACGTTCGCTCTACAAGCCAGGTCACGCTCTTGAGAACGTCCGGGCACGCCTCCGCATGTTCACCGGCCAGTCGAACCCCCTTGTGATTGCGACAGGTTTCGGCTACACCGAATTTGGGTTTGAAATTTCTTCAGCGTCCCCAGCGGGAAAGGCCAACGCATGATCCGCACGCTGCTGGTGGACGACGAGGAGCTCGCACGCAACGTCCTGCGCCGCGCGCTTGCCAACATGGCCGACATCGAGATCATCGGCGAAGCCTCCAACGGCGTGGAGGCGCTCGAAATGATTGCCGAACTCAAACCGGCCCTCGTCCTACTCGATATCGAGATGCCCGGCTTCAATGGCTTTGAAATTGTGCAGCAGCTCCAGTGCGATCCTCCGGCCATCGTCTTCATCACCGCCTACGACGAATACGCGGTCCGGGCTTTTGAGGCCAATGCCATCGACTACCTCCTCAAACCGGTCCGCCAGGAGCGTCTCGAACGTGCACTCGACCGTGTCCGCCGGGGCACGCTGCGCAAAACAGCCGTTTCGGACGTATCCAAGGAGCGTTCCGGTCCCCTTCGCCGACTCGCCGCCCGCCGTGGCAAGCGCATCGTCATCGTGTCGCTTCGTGACGTGATCCGCGTCGAAATTGAGGACAAGCTGGTCTTCGCCTGCACCGCCACCGAGCGGCTTTTGGTCGAAAAGACCATCGGCGAATTGGAAACCATGCTCGCCCCGTCCGGCTTCCTGCGCATCAGCCGGGGTGAATTGGTCAATCTGGAGTCCGTGCGGGAGCTGATCCCCTGGTTCTCCGGCACTTGGCGCGTCAAACTGGCCAACAACGAGGAACGCGACGTCAGCCGGGACCGTGCCCGGCAGCTAAAAGAAGCCATGGGAATTGAATAAGGAGAAACGAATGAATCCTGAATACAAAGGACTTGCACTGTTCGCGATCTGGCTGGTCTGGGTCCTGCCATTCGCGTTGTTCATGCCGAAGCGCACCAGCGCCATTGCCAAAACCGACCGGCGTGCCATGTGGGGTGTGGCTTTGAACGCGATGGGGTTCTTTCTGGTCTACCTCCACGGGCCAAAATTTTGGGCTACCCCCCTCGCATTCTGGCGCCTTGGATTGGGTGTTGCTTTTGCTTCCGTCGGCTGGTGCTTCTCTTGGACTTCGATCCGCCAACTGGGACCCCAATGGCGCATCCAAGCCGGTCTCAACGAGGACCACAAGCTGGTCACCTCGGGTGCCTACCGCATCGTCCGCCACCCCATTTACGCATCCATGCTGTGGATGCTGTTTGCGGGCATCGCCCTTGTGGGAAGCCTGCCGGGTTGGCCCATCGCCGTGGCTTTGTTTGTTCTCGGCACCGAAATCCGGACGCACGTGGAGGACGGACTGCTCCGCGAACGCTTCGGGGCTGAATTCGAGGAATGGAAGCGCCGCACGCCGGCCTATTTCCCGCCCATCCGCTAAAGGCGGCGCGGTTAGTCCAGAGTGAAAAGGTCCTCCACCGGCAGTTCAACCCGCAGATCGGTGGTGCGGAGGATGCCGTCGACCACGGGGTGCAGCCCAGCCCCGGTTGCCTGCCAAGCTCCCCGTGTTTCGGGATCCAACGCCCAGATGTTTGGAACTCCCATAGCCACGTAGTCTTCGAACCGTTCCATCATCGATTGCAGTCGGTCATCAGGTGAAAGGACTTCAATGCAGATATAGGGCGGACGTGTAAAAACCTGCTCGTCAGGTACCGGCAATTGCACCACGCAGACATCGGGTATTCGATATCGGCCATGCGAAACCCGTATTCGCTGCTCGGGAAACACTGCGACGCGGAGTGCTCGGCGGCGCCCGCGAAACCAAGCGAAGATCTCGCCTTGGAGTTGACTGTGGTCTTTTTGGCCCACGTTGCGTTCTTCAAGAACCCCGTCGAGATAGTCGCAGTCGGGGTGGTAGGTCGTCCCCAGATACTCCTGCTGGCTAACG
>CAITMP010000623.1 GCA_903893525.1 uncultured Acidobacteriia bacterium
GGGAACTGCCGCTTTGGCGGGGTTCCCGGCCTTTTGTGTCTCTGGCGCGCTCTCAACAAGTGACGACCGAAGTGCTTTTATGCCACAACTAGCTGAGCGGATAGAAACAAATGAAGGTAGAATGTGAGTTCGGGTTGATACAGGGACTTTGATACAGGGACTTTGATACAGGGACTGTTGATACAGGGACTGGAGCGGAAAGCATGATGAGTTGCCGTTTCGTGACGCTATCGTTGGCTGCTGCGCTCTTCGCAGAGACGGCAACGGCTCAGGGCATCGTGACCCTTCTTGCAGGCTCACCAGGCACGGGTGGCCACGTCGACGGTACAGGCTCGGGCGCTCTTTTCCTGAGTCCGAAGGCGATGTCGGTTGACTCGGCCGGCAACGTTTACACAGTCGACAATTTTTGCGGGACCATTCGGAAAATTACACCTGCGGGAGCGACCACGACCATTGCGGGACCAACGACCAGCTGCGCATTTGGCAGCACCGACGGTCCGGCATCCCAGGCTCGCTTCACCTCTCCCTCCGGCACCGCCGTCGATCCGGCGGGCAACGTTTACGTCGCTGACTCCGGCAACTGCACTGTTCGAAAAATTGCGACTGACGGTACAGTTTCCACCGTCGCGGGCGTACCGTCATCGTGCCTTTCCATCGACGGCGATAGGATCACCGCGAGGTTTTTCGGCGTCGCCGGGATTACAGTCGGGCTCGACGGCAACATCTACGTGACCGGATACAGCGACTGTACGGTTCGCAAAGTCACTCCGTCCGGAGTAGTCACCACGGTGGCGGGGCTTTCCGCAACGTGTGCGACCACCGACGGAACAGGTGCCGCTGCGCGTTTCTACCATCCTTCCGGGATCGCGGCGGACAGCCACGGCAATTTTTATATCGCTGACGAAACAGGCTGCACCGTTCGGGCCATGACATCGTCTGGGGTGGTGACCACGCTGGCGGGCAAGCGCGATGCTTGCGGATCCGCCGACGGGCAGGGGCAGACGGCACAGTTCAATGTTCCCTCGTGGAGCGCCGTGGACGCGCACGGCAACGTTTATGTCAGTGACTACCTCAACTACACGGTACGAAAGATCAGCCCTGCGGGCGTGGTCACCACCATTGCAGGTCTCGCGGGCACATCCGGCACGTCAAACGGTGCGGGTCCGGCTGCAACACTCAACCACCCGGATGGCATCGCTGTCGATTCCGCCGGTACTATTTATGTGGCAGACCGTAACAACCATGATGTGCGCAAAATTGTAATCCCGGGCAATTTGAGCCTACCCGCACAGTCGAATTTCTCCGTCCGTTCGTCCGGCTTGGCCTACAGTCGAGTCACGCAGACGTTCAACGGCACGGTCACGATCACGAATGCCTCGTCGGGAACGATCACGGGCCCGTTCCAACTTGCGCTCGTCGGCTTGACCTCTGGCGTGACGGTTGCAAACCAGACCGTATTTCTGGGTGCTCCGTTTGTCACAGTGCCGAATCAGTCCGCGCTGACTCCGGGCCAGTCCGCAACAGTGCCGGTGCAGTTCCGCAACCCCTCATCCCTGCTCGTAAATTTCACGCCGACCGTCTATACAGGAAACTTCTAACCCATGCGCTCCCTATTCTTGATCGCACTGGCCACACTGGCCTGGACCTCGACGGCGTTGGCGGGTCCGATCACATTGGCCGTGACCGTCAATACATCCACTATTTCGGGCACCGCTGGGTCGCTGGATTGGAACTTCAATCCGGGTCCCACGTCCAGTCAGGCCGCATCCGTTACGGTGACGGGATTCACTTCCAGTGGAACATTGGCAGCCAATTGTCCGTGCGCCACGGGGGACGTTTCCGGCACTCTCCCGTCCACCCTGACGTTTGACAACGGGACGGCGTTCAACGACTACTTTGAGGGATTCACGTTCGGATCGGAGTTATCATTTACACTCCATTTCTTTGGACCGGCACTCGTATCGCCCAACGGGACGGTCGCGTCGGGATCGACGTTCGCGTTCAGCCTTTTTTCCGACGCGGCGGGGACGAACCCAGCCTTGACGACCGATGGATTGAACGGATTCGCGCTGACGGTGGATGTGAATCTGGATGGGTCGACTTCGATTACGAATTTTTCCTCGCAAACCTCGGTCGAGATTGTGACGCCGGAGCCCGGCACGCTGATGATTGCGGCGCTAGGCCTGACGGCATTGGGCTTGGGTTCTTCCCGTCGTAAAGTCTAAGCCTGTCGTTTTCCCGTGGGCCGATGAATAGCCGACCGGGTCCGGAAACCTGCTCTGCCAGCCCCATCCGCCGCAGAAACGCTGCATACCTCGGGCCGGACCGCAGCGAATCGAACAGCGGATTGCATTTCAATCCCAGGATATTTGCGTCACGCCACCGCCGCGTGACCCTGCTCGCCCATTCGCGTCACGAGTATGCGCACCCAGCCTTCACTCAGTTCCAGTCACCGTCTTTGCCCCTTGACTTTGGTCTGTCCTGTTGATAGCATCCCCTCAACAAATCGTCAATTCAAAGTCCCCTGCCGGGGATCTTTGCGAGAGACGACTGACGGGGAAATTCCAATGATTTGCAGTTCGCATTCAGCAGTGCCAAGGAGTAGGGTGGCGCGAAGCGCCACAAACAACTGGAGCGTGGCTCCGGGTCAGACGCACAAGTCTGTTCAAAGTGTGCCCCGCCAACTCCTGCGTCCGCTGCCCCAGTCACCACTACCGACAGTCCGATATTTATTCGCAGGAGAAAACCATGCCATCCGCCACGTTGCGATTGAGTGCAGCTCTTTGTTCTGCTAACGACTCTTGCTCTCTCCCAGAGCGACCACGGCACCATCACGGGGACCGTGCTTGACCCAGCGAAGTCCGTCGTTCCCAATGCCGCCATCGTCATCACGAATTCCGAGACGGGCGAGGCCAGGCAGACTGCCGCGACCGGAACGGGTAACTTCACCGTTCCATCTCTCCCCGCCGGTAAATACACCGTCACCGTGGAAGCTCCCGGCTTTCGAAAGTACATCGGCCAAAACGTTCCTGTCCAGGTCGCGCAGGTCACCCGGCTGGACGTCGCTTTGGAAGTGGGCGCATCCACCGAATCGATTACGGTTGAGGGCACGGCGCCGCAGCTGAAGTCGGACAGTGTTGAGCAGAGCATCAATGTAACAGGCGAACGAATCAACGCCTTGCCTCTCAATTTTGGAGGTGGAGGTGGAAACATCGGCGCCATACGAGCGCCTCTGACTTTTATGGTCCTGTCGCCGGGGGTCTCCGGTAGCGGCACC
Organism: uncultured Acidobacteriia bacterium; assembly: GCA_903893525.1. Taxonomy (GTDB): domain Bacteria; phylum Acidobacteriota; class Terriglobia; order Bryobacterales; family Bryobacteraceae; genus BOG-234. Next base: position 3,278 of record CAITMP010000623.1, read on the forward strand.
ACCGGCCGCGTCAACGGACAGGCTCCCAACACCTACCGCGTATTTGTAGACGGCCAGGATACCACGAACAACAACGATACGACCTCCACTGCCGGACAACCTTCCGTCGAAGTGATCGAAGAGTTCTCCCTGCAGACCAGCAACTTTTCTGCGGAGTTTGGTCAGGTGGCCGGCGGGATGTTCACCTTCGCCACACGCAGCGGCACAAACAAGCTCCATGGCAGCCTATACGAATACTTCAATAACGAAGCACTGGACGCGGCCAAGCCCTTCACCAACACCAAGCCAATCAGCCGCAAACACGACTTCGGGTTTTCTCTCAGCGGGCCGATTCTAATCCCGAAACTCTACAACGGACGCAACCGTACTTTCTTCTTCCTAAACTGGGAGGAATTCCGCAACGATATATCCGCCTTGGGCGCGCTGAACACCGTTCCCACTGTCGCCTACCGGAACGGTGATTTCAGCGGAGCGCTCACCAACCGGACATTGACTGGCACTGACCCGCTTGGCCGCGCCATCATGGAAAACGTCGTCTATGATCCCACAACGAACAGAAC
>CAITMP010000624.1 GCA_903893525.1 uncultured Acidobacteriia bacterium
CCCGGAACGCTTGGTCGAGGGGTCTGTTCAGCGGGTCGAAGAGGGACATGCGGGGACGCCGCCTTTGTCGGAATGGCTGGACGGGGCAGCGCGGAAGATCCTGTTCGAATACCTGCGGAGCGCTAAATAGGAACTAGACGAAGAGTCTGGAAACTTCGAGCTCAAATCCAGGGAGTACGGGAGACACGAGGATTTCCACACCGCGCGTGTAGCGGACGCCAGCCGCGGTATGCACCGCCGCTTCGGCATTGGCGTGATCTATGATCCAAACCTCCTTGGAACCGGCGTCGAGGTAATCGCGGGTTTTGCGCCGGACATCCATAGCCCGCTCGTTCGGGGAAAGGACTTCGATGGCGATGTCCGGGGCGAAGGGGACGGGGATCCGACTCCGGTCGATCAACCCCAAATTCTGATTCAAAAAGACGGAAACGTCTGGACGTCGAACCGTTCCGGCAGAAAGGCGACAGTCGATCTCAATCATCGCCTTGCCGACGGGGGAGCGATCCAAGTAGGTCCAAATCGCACGAGCAATCAAGTCACGCAGTTCGTTGTGGTACCAAGTGCCACTCGACAACGGAACCAGCTCTCCTTCCGAAAGTTCGTAGTCTTCCGTGTCCAAGGTTTCAAGCGCGGCAAACTGTTCGACCGTCATCAAGGTTTGGGTGGCCATGTCGAAATCCTCTTCCTAAATCGTACCGCGCCGACTCCCTAGTGGGAGTGGCGCGGTACGGTTTCCCGCAGGTTGTTGTAGCCAATGGCGAAGTCGAAACAGGCACCGGTGTCCAGTTGGCCGACGTGGGCGCGGTAGAGTTCCTGCCACGGTGAATCGCTTTTCAGCGTGGAGGGAGCAAGTGCCGCGCGGCGGCGTTCGATCTCCCCGCCGGAAACCAGTAGTTCCACGCGTCGGTTGGTTAGATCCACCCGGAGCAGGTCTCCGGTCTGCAGAATCGCCATATTTCCGCCGATGGCCGCTTCCGGCACGGTGTGCAGGATGGACGGACTGTCCGAAGTGCCGCTCTGGCGTCCATCACCCATGCACGGGAGCATTTTGAAACCCTTGCGCACCAAATCGCCGGGGGGCGACATGTTAACCACTTCCGCCGAACCCGGGTAGCCGACGGGACCTGTCCCGCGGACCACCAGCATGCAGGTCTCGTCGATGTTCAGAGAGGGATCCTCGATGCGGCGTCGGTAGTCTTCAGGTCCTTCGAAAACGATCACGCGCGAGGTGAAACAGCCTTCCTCGCCCTTGGTGGACAGGAAGCGGTTGCGGAAGTCCTGGCTGATGACGGACATCTTGATCAGGGCCGAATCGAACAAGTTGCCGCTGAGCACCAGGAAGCCGGCCTTTTCCTTGACGGGGTTCTCGTAGGACTTGATGACTTTCGAATCCAGAATCTTCGACTTGCCGTAGTTTTCGCCGATAGTCTTCCCGGTGACGGTGAGTGCCTCCGGACGCAACTTGCCCACACGCAGCAGTTCGCCCATGATCGCGGGCACTCCGCCAGCGCGGTGGAAGCCTTCGCCCAGGTACTCGCCGGCAGGCTGCACGTTGGCCAGCAACGGAATCTCGTGGCCGATGGTTTCCCAATCCTGGAGGACCAGCGGGACCCCCATATGGCGGGCAATCGCGATCACGTGCGGTGCGCAGTTGGTGGAGCCACCGATGGCCGAGTTCGCCACAATGGCATTTTCGAAAGCCGCGCGGGTGAGGATTCGGCTGGGTGTGAGATCCTCCTTGACCATGTCGACGATGCGGCGACCGGTTTCGTAGGCGTAACGGGCGCGCTCGCCGTAAGGGGCTGGTACCGACGCGCATCCGGGCAACGACATGCCGAGCGCTTCGGCCAGCGAATTCATCGAGAGCGCCGTGCCCATGGTGTTGCAGTGGCCTGGGCTGGGGGCTGAACTCAAGGTGATATCGATCAGGTCGTCCACCGTGATGTTGCCCGCGGCAACCTGCCGCCGAGCCTCCCAGAGCGCCATGCCGGAACCGGCGATCTTGCCGTTGTGGTAGCTGTCGAGCATGGGGCCACCGGAAAGCACGATTGCCGGCATGTTGACGGTGGCAGCGGCCATCAGCGCGGCAGGGGTGGTCTTGTCGCAAGCGGTGGTCAGGACAACGCCATCGAACGGATAGCCCACCAGGATTTCAACCAGCCCAAGGTACGCCAAGTTGCGGTCCAGCGCTGCCGTGGGACGGCGGCAGCTCTCCTGCATCGGGTGGATCGGGAATTCGAAGGGGATACCACCCGCGTCGCGGATACCATCCTTCACCCGCTGGGCGAGCGTCAGATGGATCCGGTTGCAGGGGGTAATTTCGCTGCCCGATTGTGCGATGGCGATGATCGGCTTGCCCGACTGCAATTCGCCGCGCGTGAGCCCGAAGGTGGGGTACCGCTCGAGGTAGACAGCGGTTTCGCCCGGCTCCTCCAGATCGTTGAACCAAATCTCGCTGCGGCGCCGGGCGCGCAATTCATCGCTCATGCTATTTTCCGTCCTTGCTCTCGTGGTACTCCATCTCGGTATTCAGCGCCCACAAATTGGCTTTGTCTTTGCGCCCGGCGATGATGTTGTCCACCGCCGTCATGGCCGTCAACATGGAGTGGTCCTGGTTGTTGTATTTGTGCATGCCGTTCCGGCCCACCAGGAACAGATTTTCGAACTGGCTGATGTACTGCTTGACCTCTTCGAAGCGTTCGTAGGTGCCGAAATAGGCGGGATAGGTCTTGGGGACGCGGATCACGCACGCGTCCAACACGTCGGGCCGGTCAATGATTCCGATCTTCTCCATCTCGCGGGTGGCGAAGTCGATCATGTCGGCATCGGATTTCTTCCAGATCTCGTCGGTCTCGTAGCAGAAGTATTCGAGGCCGATCCACACGTTGTCCGGGTTGGCAACCAGGTAGGGACTCCAGTTGTTGAAAATCTGCATACGGCCGACCATTACGTCGGGCTCCTGGATGTAGATCCAGTTGTCGCGCAGCAGCTTCGCGCCGGGCTCGGATTCGTCCTTCACCTTGAGGCGTTTCAGGAGCACTCCGACGGTGATGAAATCCCGGTATTGCAGGTTGTCGGAAACGTCGAGCACGTTGGCCGGAACCAGTGCCTTGAGGCAGCGCATCAGCTCCTTGATCGGCATGGTGGAGAAGAAGTAGTCGGCTTCCACCGTCCGGCGCTCGCCCGTTTCCGCGTGGACCATGCCGGCGGACGTGATGCGGAATCCGTCGGTGGCAAGCTCGTCCACGGTCCAGCCCTTGTCGAGTTGGCCGCCCTTGGAAACGATGTCGTCAGCCACGTATTCCCAGAGCTGGCCGGGGCCCAGCTTGGGGTACATGAAGCGTTCGATCAGTGACGTCTCAGTGCCCTTCTGGTTGATTTCATTCGACTTGGAACCGAAGGTCTTCTTCAGAAAGTGCGCGATTGCCTTGGTGATGGACAGGCCCTTGATCCGCTGCGCACCCCATTCGGCGCTGATTTGGTCGCAGGGAACGCCCCAAACCTTTTCCGTATAGGACTTGAAGAACGTGTTGTAGAGTTCGCGGCCGAATCGGTTGATCAGAAATTGTTCGAGCGAAGTTTCAGGCTTGATTTGCGACGCCATCGCCTGCATGTAGCTGACGCCGATCCGGATGGTCCGTGCGATACCCAGCTTTTTCAGGGTATCGGAACTGAGCTGGATCGGGTAGTCGAAGAAGCGTCGGAGGAAATAGATGCGTGATTTACGGCTGCGGACCAGCATCACGCGGTCGACCTTGTCCGGCTCGGGCGCATTGCCACTGGGTGTCACGGGACGCGATTGGTTCTGGTAGGTGATCTGGAACGAGTCGCCGCCCGCCTTTTCGACGGGCATGGTTTCCATCCACCAGTTCATGACCCGGTCGGATTTGGAAAAGAACCGGTGGCCGCCGATGTCAATGCGGTTGTCCTTGTAGCGGACGGTGCGGGAAATTCCGCCGATTTCGTGTGACTTTTCCAGGACCAAGGGCTGGATGTCGGTGCGCTTCAGGAGTTCGAAGGCTGCTGTAAGGCCTGCCGGACCGGCTCCGATGATCAGGGCTGTGCGCTTGCGAAGCGGCTCTGTTGCCAAGAATCCTCGCTACTAGTGCTTTTGCGGGACAAAATCGGGCGGAAGCGCCGCACCGACGCCGAAGAAGTACTGCTCCATCTGGCCGATGATGAACTCCTGGGATTCCTGTGTGCCGAGATTCAAGCGGTACTCATTCATGAGCATCTTCATGTGCTCGACCCACATCTTCCACGCATCCTTGGAGACGTTGTCGTAGATGCGTTGCCCTAGGGGATGTCCTTCGAAGGGGACTTCGTCCAACCCGTCGAGTTCCTTTTGGAACTTGACGCAGAAAACTTTGCGGCTGCTCATCAGCAATTAGGATATCAAGCCCACCGGGATGCCCCGTCCAAACAGGGTGCAAAAAAAACTTTTTCCCCGTGGCAGCATCGACCCTCTGTTTCCGCAATGTTGTTCAGGAGACTGTCGGCCGGGGCTGGCGGAACCAAGGAGGAGAAGCAGAAAACATGAAATCAATCGACATGGGAAAAACTCGGAAGCGGGGTGCAGACAGGCCGCTGGCCGTTGTTGCGATGGCCAGCCTTTGCGCCTGCCAGGCGTTTGCGGGAAGCATCGTGGACTTGGGGGACCTGGGCGGCAACAATACCTTTGCCACCGCGATCAGCTCCAATGGAAACGTGGTGGGCGTATCCCTAACGTCGGGTGGTCAAAACCACACCTTCATCTATTCCGGCGGCAACATGACCGATCCGGGATTCAATAGCTTTACGCACGCCTGGGCCATCAACAACTTCGGCTACGTCACCGGAAGCATCGAAAGTCAGACGGACATCAAACGGGCATTCGAATACGGGGGTGGCTCATTCACCACCCTGCCGGTTTCGAGCACCCGATTTGCCTCCGGTCAAGCCATCAACGACCGGGGCGAGATTGCAGGCTACAGCGATGACAACGGGTTCCTCTATTCGGGCGGGCAGTTCCTGACCTTGCCGACGCTCGGCGGCATCGTGTATCCATTCGCAATCAACAACAATGGCGACGTGGTTGGATATGCCACAACCACGCAGGGTGCTGCTCGCGGATTCGTCTCGCGAAATCTCTCATTCCGTGACCTCGGCACTCTTGGCGGTGACGGAACCCGGCCCACGGCGATCAATGACAGCCGCCAGGTCGCGGGCTACAGCGGCACGGCGGCCGGACCCAACCACGCCTTCCTATATTCGCTGGACGGCACGCAGGGGATGCAGGACTTGGGGACGCTGGGGGGATCGTCCAGTGCGGCGTTTGGGATCAACAGCAGTGGCCAAGTTGTAGGGCAGTCGGAAACTGCCACCGGGGTGGCGCTGTTCCTATACACCGGGGGTGTGATGGCGGATCTGAACACCTACCTGCCCGCAAATTCGGGATGGCAGCTGAACGACGCCATCGGGATCACGGATGCCGGGATTGTTATCGGCAACGGAACCTTCAACGGAAACAACCGCGTGTTCCTGCTGGACACTACCGGCGGGCCGACCCCTGCGGAGGCACCGGAACCGGGCTCCATCGCCTTGGTTTCCGCCGCCGTGGCAATGTTGGCCGCCCGGGGACGCCAGCGGCTGGTAAGTGCCCGCGGCTGTCGGAGCGTTTCTGGTCAGTAGGCGACGCCAGCGGGCCTAGGGAACGTACAGTCGGGCGGCGTAAACCTGCGGGTTGCCCGAGCGGTCGCTCGTAAAGGTGATCAGCCGCTCGTCGTGCGAAAAAGCGGGGTGGGGGTGCGTCCACTGGGGACCGTATACGGTGTCGGTGGGCGTCTCCATCCAGCTCAGGTTGTTCTTCTGGGCAGCAATGAAGTCCTCCTTGAGCGCATAACAGGACTTTCGCCACTGCGTCCCCTGGTTGGAGGAATCCGAGTGGCAGACCAGTTTCTGGAATCCCGTGATTGCATCCACAAGCCAAATGCCGGTGTCGGGGTGGTTGGTGTCGCAAAGCACCTGCGTCCCGGCCCGGTTGGGCGCAATGTGCCACGCGTTGAGTTCCGCGATGGTGCGGATGCGCCGCGTTGTCCAATCCATTTCGCAGAGTAGACGCGGCCAGACGGTGAAAACCAAGTTGCCTGTTTGGGCCACGAATGCCTCGTGGACGACGAATTCATCGTTGCCGTGCCCGTACAGGCATTCGAGCCCGGTACCGTCGCGCCGGACGCGGTGCATGCGCGGGGCAGGGTCGCCCGCAAATTCGATCCATTCCGGTTCGAGCGGGTGGAACTGGGGGTGGATCACGGTGCGCGGAAACGGAATGAGGCACCATTGGGAGCCGTCGGAACGCCCGCACACCAAGCCACACCCATCGGAAGTCTTGATCGCCGCTACAAGCCAATCGCCGACGGCATCCGGGGAAACCTCACCCAACTGGCCGTCGAAGGCGGCAATCCTGCGCTCGCAGCCGGACTTGAGGTCGTGGACCCAGATTTCACCGGACCGCACGAAGAAAAGGCGGTTGTCTCGAATGGCGGCGGAATACGGGTGGACCGGGGCTGCCTGGGTGAGCTGGACAACCCCGCCGCCGGGGAAATCGGCTAGAAACAACTGCGGGGTACCCGTTCGGTACGACGTGAAAACAATCTTGCTCCCGTCGGGCGTGAAGGAACTTTGGAGGAAATAGGCCGGATGGTTTATCGAAGGGTGATCCGTGATCTGGAACACCTCGACGCCGGTTGACCGGTCTGGAACGGTTAGGATGCCGCTCATTGCGCTTTGGGGTCGACCCGTTTTGCGGCAAGCGCATCCAAGGCCGCCGCTTCCATCGCCGCGCGGGGGGCGCTTTCACCGGTGAAGATTTCGAACTGGCGCACGGCCTGCTCGATGAACATCTTCCAGCCCGGGATGACCTGCTTGCCCTGCTCCCTGGCATCGCGGATCAACTTGGTTTCCATCGGGTTGTAGACCAGATCGAAAACGACCTCGGCCGGAATCTTGTCCTGGAACGGAGATGCATCGACCTCGGGCCACATGCCGATCGGGGTTGCATTGATGACGGCGTCGAAGTGGCGGAGCATCACCTGCTCCTGCGACATCGGCTCCCCGTTGACAGCACGCGCCAAGGCTCGGACGCGGTCCGGGTTCCGGCCTGTGAGTGCAACTTTGGCCCCGGCATCCACCAGTGCGCAGGCAGCTCCGCGTGCCGCGCCACCGTTGCCGATGACCAGCACGGAAGATTTTTGGAGCGAAATGACCTTTGACAGCGGGCCGGAGACGGCTTCGGCGTCGGTGTTCGAACCGCGCCAGCGTCCAGCTTTCTTCACAACGGTATTGACGGCACCGATGCGCTTGGCCAGGTCATCGACGGAATCGAGGTAGCGCATGATCCGGCGCTTGTGGGGAATGGTGACGCTGAACCCCGCGAGTGGCAATTCCTCGGCAAAGGAGAAAAGATCCCGCAGCTGGGTGGGTTTCACCAGCAACGGCACGTAGACGGCGTCCATCCGCTTGGACTGGAACGCCCGGTTGTGCACCTGTGGAGAGACGGAGTGCTTGATGGGATCGCCGATCACCGCGAAGATCTTGGCGGCCTTGGTGAACTTGTCCAGCCGGTACATGGTCCTGAGCTGCCGGGCGTTGACCTGGCCCGAGGCCGTTCCTTGGGCGTGGGCGGGGGCGGCGTAGGTGAAAGCGGCACCCATGGCCGTGGAGAGCACGCGGGTGGGGAAACCGATTTCGCCCATGGCGAGGGTCACCATGGGAACCTTCGGGTGCTTGGCGAGCGCGGCCAGGATGCGACCCGTGTCAGTGGGCTTGCGGGACGTGCTGACGAGCTTGTAGACGTCGGCCGGAACCTTGCACATGCGCTTCAGGACCGGGTCGATGGGCGGCGTGGTCTCAAAGTGGTGCCAGGAAACCACGAGCCAAGCGCGGGCGCGAATTTCCGCGCATCTGGCCGGGACAAGTTCGGCGGTCTCGATTTCGATATCGACGGCGCGGGATCCGGCGTCGATCGCCATTTCGAGGATTTTCAATTCCTCCTCGATGCTGCCGTTGAATTTGCCGTGGTTCTGGTGGCGGCGGCAAGTGGCGAGGATCGCGACGCCTGGATAGTCGGCGAGGAATCCAGCGATGGCACGGGCTCCGGCACCGGGGTCGGGGAGGTAGTCGAGACGGAACTCGAGGTAGGTTTCACCTGCCTCGGCCTCACGTTTTGCTTGTTCGAGGAGCCGTGGGAGGTCTGGCAATCCAAGCGCAATGCAGATCTTGGGAAGTGCGCGCCTCTGGGTCATCCGTTCACCAAAATTATAAGTACCAAACTGGTTCACCAGAATATCAGGTTGTTTCCGATTGCGGGTGCGAAGGTCCCAGAGATCGCGTTCACGCCGGGTTCACGCCGGGAAAAGGCGGGGGAGGTCCTGCATGCCTTGGACAGCGCGAAGAATCCGGACTCCCGCAGTGCCCACGCGATAGACAATCACATACGGGCCGACGACGAAACTGCGGCAGTGGCGGCAAAGGTCCTCACGGCTACGGCCCATCCGGGGATGCTGGGCGAGGGTTTCGAAAGTTTCCACCAACGAGCCAACAAAGTGCTCGGCCGCCCCCTCGTTGTCAGCTCCGATGAAGGCCCAAATGGACACCAAATCCTTTCGGGGTTCCCGTGTCAGCCGATAAGCGCTCATCGTGCCCTGGCGGCTGCCCGTCTTGCAGCGAGCAGCAATCGACCCTCGGAATTCAGTTCAGCCTTTAGAACTCCCGAGGAATCATGATCATAGTCCTGGTACTGTCCCGATTCCAAGTCGGACTCGGCCCGCCCGATTCCCGCCAAAAGATCCCTGCGCAACCGTTCCCGCTCCTCCCAACCTGCCAGTGCCTCGCGGACAACCTCCTCGGCACTCCGGTAGCGGCCGCTCTGGATGGCCGATTGCACAAACTCGTTCTGCGCCGGGGTGAGATGAACTTCCATGTCTCCAG
>CAITMP010000625.1 GCA_903893525.1 uncultured Acidobacteriia bacterium
GGTCCTCGACCGTACCGGACAAAATTCCCGCTTGCACCGCAGCACCCAGCGCGACCACCTCGTCGGGATTGATCTCCGTGTGCGGACGCGCCCGGAACAGCACCTCGACCGCCGACCGCACCAGCGGAATGCGCGTCGACCCGCCCACCATCACCACTTCATCGATTTGCTCGGGAGTAACTCCGGCGTCCTTCATGCAGTCCCGGCACGGGCCCAGCGTGCGGTCAACGATATCGGTGATCAGGCTCTCAAACAGCTCGCGCGTAATTTCGCGCTGGTACGCCTTGCCATTCCATTCGAAACGCAAAACCTCCGTGGGCACGAACGAGAGAGATTCCTTGGCCCGAATCACTTCGCGACGCAGGGTCTGGACAGCCTCGCCCGAATGCGAAATGTCGTCCCCCCACTCGGACCGAATGTCCTCGATCGCGATCCGCATCAACCGGTTGTCGATGTCGTCACCGCCCAAGTGGGTATCGCCATTGGTGGCGAGGACTTCAAAGATCCCCTCGTGCAACTTCAGGATGGAAATGTCGAAGGTGCCGCCGCCCAGATCATACACCGCAATGGTGCCCTCCTTGCGCTTGTCGAGTCCATAGGCCAAAGCCGCCGCAGTCGGCTCGTTCACCAATCGCAAGACATCAAGCCCAGCAAGGCGGCCGGCATCGCGGGTGGCCTGGCGCTGCGCGTCATTGAAATATGCAGGCACCGTGATCACAGCCTTGGTGACCGGCGTCCCCAGCGCCGCTTCGGCGTTCTTCTTGAGCTGGCGGAGGATGAAGGCTGAAACCTCCGATGGAGTGAATGTCCGCTCGCCCAAAACCACACGGATGACAGATTCGCTGCCCTCGGCGATTCGGAACGGGAAAAGCTTCAACTCCTCGCGAACATCTTCTATGCCCCGCCCCATCAGGCGCTTCACGGAATAGATCGAGCGCTCCGGATGGTCAATCAGCTCCTGCCGCGCGGCATTTCCGACAATCAGGCTGCCGTCGGCCGCAAGTGAGACCACGCTGGGCACCAGTTTGTCGTCATCCTCGCCCGGGATCACCTCCGGCTTGGCAAGGTTCATGTACGCGACAAGGCTGTTGGTGGTGCCGAGGTCGATGCCGACCGCTGCTTCCTGCGAATCAAACTCGATCTGGAACATTGGCTTTTTCGATTAGATTGGTAACGTACTTGCGGCGGTTCAGTAGCGCCCGGATTTCGGAAAGAACGGATTTCTCGCCCGACGCGTCCCATTCCGCAAACTTGGCCTGAGTCTCGGCGTCAAGCCCGTCGCGCATGTTGAGGAAGGTGTTGCGGGAAATTTCGAGTTGCTCGCGGGCATCGTCATCACCCATACGCAACTCCTCAAGCGCCATGTTGAGCTCGAAAACCTCTTCCAAAAGCTCGGCGGGCACGTCCTTGGTGGATTGTTCTCCGATGTCGAAGCCTTCGGCCTTCAGGACATACTCCGCGCGCTTGATGGGATCGCGGAGGGTCCGGAACGCATCGTTCAAGAGGGCTGAATCGTCCAGCGCCTTGGCCTGCTCGGCTGCGGATTTGCGTGCGAAGAGATCCGGGTGCAACTTCCGGCTCAGTGCGTAGAAACGGGTTTCCAACTCCTTGGGATCCAGCGCCAGACGGCGTGGGATCCCGAGGAATTGGTAGAAGTCTGGACTGGACATACTTATGCGGCGCCAGTACTACGCGGCAAACGAGGTACCGCACCCGCAGGCCTTCTTCGCATTCGGATTCTCGAACACAAAGCCGGACTGCATCAGCGATTCCTTGTAATCCAGCGTCAGGCCATGGAGGTACAACAGGCTCTTGGGATCGATGAACAGACGCACACCGTCGTAATCGAAAACCTTGTCCTTGGTGCGCGGCTGCGTATCGAACTTGAACTGGTAGCTCAGGCCGGAGCACCCGCCGCCGAGGACCCCCAAGCGCAAGCCGCCCTCCTGAACCCCCATCTTCTGGAAGGTGGAGCGGATCTTGCCGATCGCCTTCGGCGTGACACTGATTCCCGACTCGGCCATTTTACGCCACCAATTGGCCGACGAGTTCCGGCTGCGTTGCGGACAATGACTGCGAAACCGCCTGCTTGGTCCTATAATCGCTGATCGCCGCCTTGATGGCGTCCTCGGCGAGCACAGAGCAGTGGATCTTCACCGGCGGCAGAGCCAGTTCGTTCACAATGTCGGTGTTCTTGATGCGGAGGGCTTCATCCACAGTCTTGCCCTTCAGCCATTCGGTGGCCAGGGACGAGCTGGCGATCGCGCTGCCGCAACCGAAGGTCTTGAACTTGGCGTCCTCAATGATGCCGCTTTCGTCGTTGACCCGGATTTGGAGCTTCATCACATCGCCGCATTCCGGCGCGCCAACCATGCCGGTGCCAACGTTGGCAGCCTTCTTGTCGAGCGAACCCACGTTGCGCGGGTTGTTGTAGTGGTCGAGAACCTTGTCGGAATATGCCATCTTCGTGTCTCCTGATTCTGAAAGTCGTGACTAGTGGGCGGCCCACTGGACGGTGGAAAGGTCAATGCCTTCCTTCACCATCTCGTAGAGCGGGGAAAGTTCGCGCAGCTTGGAAACCACGTCGACCAGCTTGTCGGCAACGTAGTCAATTTCCTCTTCCGTGCTGAAACGACCGATGCCGAAGCGAATCGACGAGTGCGCCAAGTCGTCGCCCAAGCCAAGCGCCTTCAGCACGTAGCTGGGTTCCAACGTGGCCGATGTGCAGGCCGAACCACTCGAAACCGCCACATCGTTGATGCCCATCAGCAGCGACTCGCCTTCCACATACAGAAAGCTCATGTTGAGGTTGCCCGGCAGCCGGTGCTCCATGGAGCCGTTGATGAAAACTTCGTCGAGGCCGGCTTCCAACTTGGCGCGCAATTTGTCGCGAAGGAACGCCATCCGCTTGGATTCCTCGGGCATTTCCTTCCGGGCGATTTCGCACGCCTCGCCCAAGCCAACGATGCCCGGAACGTTCAACGTGCCCGAACGCATGCCGCGTTCGTGGCCGCCGCCGTCCATCTGGGCCGTGATCTGGACACGCGGACCCTTGCGGCGGACATACAGCGCTCCGACACCCTTCGGGCCGTAAAGCTTGTGGCCCGTGATCGACATAATGTCGATATTATCCCTGTTGACGTCCACCGGAATCTTGCCCGCGGCCTGGACTGCGTCGGTATGGAAGAGGACGCCGCGCTCACGGCAGATCTTGCCGATTTCGGCGATCGGCTGGATCACGCCAATTTCGTTATTGGCGTACATGATCGTCACCAGGATCGTCTTGTCCGTGATCGACTCGCGGAGCATGTCGAGGTCGATGAGACCGTCTGCCTGCAGCGGAAGGTACGTAACCCTGCAACCGCCCTTTTCGAGCTTCTTGCAGGTGTCGAGAACGGCCTTGTGCTCGGTGGCGGCCGTAATGATGTGGTTGCCTTTTTCGGCGTACATCTCCGCGACACCCTTGATCGCCAGATTGTTGGATTCCGTCGCGCCGCTGGTGAAGATGATCTCCTTCGGCGTAGCCCCGATCAAATCGGCAATCTGCTTGCGCGCCTTGTCCACCGCGACCTCGGCGGCCCACCCGAATTCATGGTTCCGGCTGGCAGCGTTGCCGTACAATTCGGTGAAGTAGGGCAGCATCGCGTCGAGGACGCGGGGGTCCATGCGAGTCGTCGCGTGGTTGTCGAGATAAATGGGCAGCTTCATGGTTGTCAAATTCCCTGAATAA
>CAITMP010000626.1 GCA_903893525.1 uncultured Acidobacteriia bacterium
CTACGAGCTGCATCCGGGCGAGGATCTGCACGACGGTGCAAGCTTCGAGCAATTCCTGGAAGCTACGGGCAACCACCCGCGCGTTGCGATCAACTACGACCCCTCGCACTTCGTGCTGCAGTGCATGGACTACATCGACTTCATCGATGTCTACGCCTCGCGCATCAAGGCCTTCCACGTGAAGGACGCCGAATTCCGTCCGTCGGCCAAGGCGGGCGTGTATGGCGGGTATCTCGGTTGGAAGGAGCGTCCGGGCCGCTTCCGCTCGCTGGGCGACGGGGAAGTGGATTTCGCGCAGGTTTTCACACGCCTGACGGCGGCCGGTTATAGTTCGTGGGCGGTTCTCGAATGGGAATGCTGCTTCAAGGACAGCGTGCAGGGTGCGATGGAAGGGGCTCCGTTTATCGACAGCCACCTGATCGATGTTCCGACGAAGGCCTTCGATGACTTTGCCGGTTCCGGGTCTGACAAGGCGCGCAACCGCCGCGTGCTGGGCTTGGATTAGTTCTAGCGGGGGCCTAACCGGCCCCCCTTTCACTCCGAATTACCTCGACGGACTATCCGTTCGACCATCAAACACATTCAGCTGCCCGCGCATATCCAGCACATTGCTGGTGGACTCGCTGCCTATCGAGTAGACAGGCCTATTGCCCGCCTGCTGGGCAAGCATGTAAATGTACTCGGACAGCAACCCCAGAATCACGGAAATCAGGAAGAACATCAGCGCCATCGGCAGCGCGATTGACACCCATCCTTCCACTACCCGGTTCTTGAACAACGCTACGCCGACCACATACAGCGCAAAGAACAGGCTCGCTGTGCTGGCGCACAAGGCCAAGAGGGTCATCAGGCGCAGCGGACGTGCGGAACTGGCGAGGAGGATGCTGGAGGCCGAGAACATTAGTTCCAACGTAGTTCTGGCGGGAAAGCCTCCAGGTCGTTTGAGGATCTTGTATTCGACGACGCCGACCTTCTGTGTGGTGAAAAACGGAAGGACTTTCAACAACAGATGCCGGTCGTTGTTCTGGATCATGTATCCGACGACCCTGCGGCTGAGCAGCCGCAGATCGGACGAGGACGGCGGAATCTTATACCCGGTCGAGGCCGCGTAGGCCTTGAAAAATGCCCGGTTCAGCCGTGCGCGCATGGAATTCCCGCCTGCGTCGTTGCGGACCCCACAGACGATTTCATTGCCCGCCAGAGACTTTTCCCACAATGCGGGGATCAGCGACACCGGGTCGGCCTGGGGATTCAGTGTTATGACGAAATCGCCGATGGCATGGTCCAGACCGGCAACAATTGCCACATCCAAGCCGCCGCGGCGGTTCAGGCAATACAACTGCAGGTTGCGAACCCGCTTCTGCAATTCCCGAATCACTCCGGCGGTGTTGTCTGAGGAGGCATCATCCACCAGAACGATTTCATAATTGCGGAACAGGGATGCAAGCTGCTTTTCGATCTCATCAATGATGGCTTCGACCAGACTGGCGGCGTCACGCAGCGGCACCACCACCGAAACAAACACGTCGTACATTCGTCAGAAGCCTTCCTGGGCGAGACGTTCCATGACGTCATAGATATTGTCCAACTTGCCGCCCATAA
>CAITMP010000627.1 GCA_903893525.1 uncultured Acidobacteriia bacterium
CCAACAACCCCAACCAGCCCTACTGCGCCTACGTCGTCCGCCCCAAGCTCGACAAGTTCCGCAAGAAGTTCGCTGAACGCCGCAAGGGGTAGCGCCTCTTCGGGCTACAATATCGTTGGAAGACGATGATAAAAATCACGACGAACCGGACCAATGGGCACGCCAATCGATGGGTGCCTATCATTGGAAATTGGGAGATTCCTGGCTCTGACGAAACCGTTAACCCGAAGGACCGCCGTGGAGTGACATTTTTAGGCTCGGGAAAGCGGGCATCGGCCCACGGCGAGACTTTTCCGATGGGTTTGGCGGTTAGCAACACAACGCTTCGGAATGGCAGTTGCAGCGTTGCAGTCCGGTTCTCTGGTTCCTTTGGTGAAATTGAGCAGGCGGCTGGCATTGTAGTTGGGTACCATTCCCCAGACCAGCACTACGTCTTTTTCGAACTGGGAGCCAACAAGAGCGCGTATACAGTAGGGGAACACGAGCCCGGATTCGGCTGGCGACCCATAGCCTCGACAGGCGAGTTGGGGAATCTGCGGGCCGATCGAGACTACGATCTCCGCATCTCGCTGCAAGGTCAAGAGTTGAGGATGCTCGTGGACGATGTGCCCGTCATGGAGCAACTCTTGACTAAGCCGCTGGAGGGTCGCCAAGTGGGACTCATTGCTGCGGGGAATAAGACAGTTTCCTTTTCGCGTTTCACTGCGTCAAGCAGCAATCCGCGCGCCTTCGTGGCCATGCATTTCGCCGAGCCCTACGATACGTTCTTCCGGGATGTTATCGATGTCCAAGCCAAAAAAGCTGGCTACGTACCCTTTCGAATCGACCAGCAGGCAGGCCCCGGCATTATTTTTCAGGAAATCCAACGCGAGATCGAGCAATCCGACATTGTGATCGCCGAGATCACCCCGTCCAATCCAAACGTGTTCTACGAGCTAGGTTACGCGCACGCCCTTCACAAACCCACAATTCTGTTGGCTCGCCGCGAAACCCAGTTACCTTTTGACATACGAAGCTATCGGGTTGTTTTCTACAATGACACCATTGGTGGCAAGGCCGAGGTTGAAGAGAATCTGGCAAGGCACTTGGCAGCCATTTCGGCGAGGTAGTGCTCCATGACCATCGAACTTCGCCAGACCGGCCCAACCACCTCCCAAGCCGCCATCCGCGACCACCGCATCACCATCGACCGTCCGACCGATAAAGGCGGCACCGACGCCGGTCCCATGGGCGGCGAACTGTTCCTGACGTCCATCGGCGGCTGCTTCATGAGCAACCTCCTCGCCGCCATCGCCGCCCGGAACGCAGCCGTCTCCGACATTGTCATCCTGGTCGACGCCACCATCTCCGGCACGCCGCCCATTTTCACCCGGATCGAACTCTTGGTTTCCGCCACCTGTGCGGATTCCGAACTCCTCTCCAAGATCGTCGACATCGCCGACCGAGGCTGCATCATGATGAATACCCTTCGCGGCAAGCTCGACCTTTCGGTGCGAATCGCGGCCTAACGTGCTTAGCCACGGACCCTCAGCACCACGTCCCGGACGCAAGGTCACCCTCCTCCAGCTCGCCATGGCGACCTACCTCATGTCGTCCGGCGGTCCCTACGGCATCGAGGAACTCATCCAACGCACCGGCTACCGCACCGGCGTCCTTCTCCTCATCTTGGTACCCATCTTCTGGAGCCTCCCCGTCGGCCTAATGGTGGGTGAACTTTCCTCCGCCATTCCCGCCGAGGGCGGTTTTTACATCTGGGTCCGGCGCGCACTCGGCCCCTTTTGGGGTTTCCAGGAAGCGTGGTTCTCCCTCTTCGCCAGCATCTTCGACATGGCGGTCTACCCGACCCTTTTCGTCCTCTCCCTCGGACGCCTCTGGCCTCCCGCCTCCCAAGGCCACAACGCCTTCTTCATCGGAGCCGCCATGGTTCTGGTCTGCGTTCTCTGGAATCTGCTCGGAGCCCGGGCCGTGGGCGAAGGTGCGCTCGTCGCCGGATGCCTCCTCCTAAGCCCCTTCGCCATTCTGATCGCCCTGACGCTCTTCCCCCACCCGCCCGCCGCCTTCAAGCCCCATCCCGTCGAACCGCCGGACATCCTCGCCGGCCTCCTGGTCGCCATGTGGAACTACATGGGGTGGGACAACGCCTCTACAATCGCCGGGGAGGTGGAACGACCCTCCCGCACCTACCCCCGTGTCATGGGCCTCGCCATCGGCCTTGCGATATGCGCCTATGTTGTGCCGGTGGTTGCGGTCTGGTATGCCGGTTTTCCCCGCACCGCTTGGGCTACCGGCAGCTGGGTCGAAATCGCCTCATCGCTGGGAGGCCCATCTCTCGCCGTCGCACTGCTTGTTGCCACCATGGTCAGCACCCTCGGCGCCTTCAACTCCCTCACGCTCTCCTACTCCAGGATTCCAGTCGCCCTGGCCGAGGACGGCTACCTCCCCAAATTCCTCGCCCGCCGCCTGCCCGATGGCACTCCTTGGGCCTCGATCGTTGTTTGCGGCCTCGCTTGGACCGCCGCCCTCGGCCTCAGTTTCGACCGCCTCCTGATGCTGGACATCCTCCTTTACGGTGCCAGCCTCGTCCTCGAATTCGTGGCCTTGGTGGCATTGCGCATCCAGGAGCCCCAACTGCCCCGACCCTTCCGCGTTCCGGGAGGGATGCCCGGTGCCGTCCTCGTCGGCGTCGGCCCCACGGTTCTACTCGTCGCTGCCGGCATCCACAGCCGTTCCGACCAAATCTCCGGCGTCAGCGCCACCGCGATCGGCCTCGGCGTAATGGCCACCGGAATTGTGGCCTACTTCGCCGCCGCAAAATCCGCTACCGGGTCGAATTCCAATACAACGCGAAAGGTCATGCCCTAGTTATCTTCCACGCCAAGCCCAATTCCCGCGTCATCATAGTGTGGCCAACGTCCTGATCCATCCCCCGGGGGACTTCTAAGCAACATGGGCACCCAACCCAACGGCATTCCTGCAGCAATTCTGCAGCAGGTGAACCCGGCCCTGGCCGCCGAGGCCGAACTGGCCCGCGCAGCCGCCGCGCGATACCGCTGCGAATTCGTCGATCTCCGCGAAGGCGCCATCGACCACGACCTTTTCCGCACCATCCCGGTTGATCTCATGTTCCGCTACAACTTCGTCCCCTTGGGCGAAAAGAACGGAACGCTCGAAATAGCCCTCGCCGACCCGCGCAACCTCGCCACAATCGACGAGCTCGGCCTACTCCTCCACAAACGCCTCAAGGTCAAGGTCGCGACGGCCTCCCAAATCGGCGACCTGCTCAAGAAGACGGAACAGAGCCAGCGCGTCCTGGAGGAAGTCACCGAAGGCTTTGCGCTGGACGTCATCGGCGACGAGGAAAATTCCGACGAAACGCTCTCGATCGACCGCCTTGCCGCCGGCGACAGCGACATCGCCCCGGTCATCAAGCTCGTCGACACCACCATCTTCAACGCCCTCGAACGCCGCGCCTCCGATATCCACATCGAATCGCGCGACCAGGAAGTCGTCATCAAATACCGCATCGACGGCGTGCTCCACTACGCCATGCCGCCGATCGCCAAGGACTGGCACTCCACCATCATTTCGCGCATCAAGGTCATGTCGGAATTGGACATCGCCGAGCGCCGCGTTCCGCAGGACGGCCGTTTCCGCGTCCGCTACAAGGGCCGCCTGATCGATTTCCGCGTCTCCATCATGCCCACGATCCACGGGGAGGACGCAGTGCTCCGCGTGCTCGACAAGGAATCGATGAGCGAAAAGTTCGCCAAGCTTTCGCTGGACGTGGTCGGTTTCGGCGCCGCGGATCTGGCCAAGTTCCGGCGCTACATCATGGAGCCCTACGGGATGGTGCTGGTCACCGGCCCGACAGGTTCCGGCAAAACTACCACCCTCTACGCGGCGCTAAGCGAAATCAAGAACGACGAGGACAAGATCATCACGATCGAGGACCCCGTCGAGTACCAGCTCAAGGGCATCACCCAAATCCCGGTCAACGAGAAGAAGGGCCTCACGTTCGCGCGTGGCCTCCGTTCGATCCTCCGCCACGATCCCGACAAAATCATGGTTGGCGAAATCCGCGACCAGGAAACGGCGCAAATCGCCATCAACTCCGCCCTCACAGGCCACTTGGTGTTCACCACCGTCCACGCCAACAACGTCGTGGATGTGCTCGGCCGGTTCCTCAACATGGGTGTCGAGGCCTACAACTTCGTCTCCGCGCTGAACTGCATTCTGGCGCAGCGACTGGTCCGCCTCAACTGCGAGCACTGCAAGCGACCGGTGAAATACCCCGAGGCGCTGCTGATCGAGAGCGGGTTGAACCCGGATGAGTGGCGGAATATCGAAGGCATGGAGGGCGAGGGCTGCTTCGAGTGCGGCGGTACCGGATTCCGGGGACGTACCGCAATCCACGAACTCCTCGACCTGAGCGACCGGATTCGCGAACTGATCCTCGACCGGCGTCCGGCCTCTGAAATCAAACGGATGGCGCGCGAGGAGGGCATGACCTTCCTGCGGGAGTCGGCTGTGGAAAAGGTTCGGATGGGGATCACGACCCTTAGGGAAATCAACAAGGTGACGTTCATTGAGTAGCATCTTCGGAAAGCTCAAAACGCTGTTGGAGGATCCGCCGCCGGAATTCGCGTTTGAAATTGGCTCGGACCGGATCGCGATGTCCCGCACGAGCACGCCTTTCGCGGAACGGCGGATAGTACTTCCCCAAGGCACAGTGGTACCGTCGGCGACCAAGGACAACGTGGTCGATCCTGCTGCCTTTGGCCAAGCGGTTGCCTCGTTGGTTCCGCCGGCAGCCGGTCGGCGCAAGCGCGGAGCGGCTCTGATTCTTCCAGCAGCGGCTGTGCGGCTGGCGGTGATCGAATTCGAAAGCTTCCCAGCCAAGGAGGAGGAGCGGCTACAGTTGATCCGCTTCCGACTGCGGCGCACCCTCCCGTTCGACGTGGATTCGGCTGCGCTTTCGTACCAAGTGCAGCCGGGCAACAAGGTCGTGGTGGCGATTGCACCGGCCGACGTGGTGGCACATTACGAAGCGCCCTTCCGAGCTATCGGATTGGAACCCGGATTCGTCACTTGCTCACCGCTGGCAGTGCTGGATCTGCTGCCCTCGGCGGGTTCGGTTTTGGCCGCCCACCTCAGTTCCGGAGTATTGACGGTGCTTGCTGTCGACAATGGCGTGCTTTCGCTGGCCCGAACCTTGGAATTGGCTCCCGGTGCGGACGGCATGGTTACCGAAATCTCTGCGGATTTGTACACAACCCTGATTTATATGGAAGACCAGACGGGATCACGGCCCGGCAAGGTTCTCCTGGCCGGTTTCGGACCGGATTCGGATGCGATCGCAAGCAGGCTGGCGGAAGAGCTGGAGCTCCCAGCGGAGTCCCTTCCGTACGACAATCCGGGACTGGCGGGATACATCGCGTCAGTCGCCGGTGTAAAAATGGAAAGCGCCGCATGAGAATTCCAATCAATCTAGCCCGGCAACCGTTCCGACGGGATCGGGCGATCTTGGTGGCATCGGCGGGCACCGGCGTGCTCTTGTTCGTCTCACTGGTCATTTTGACGATTATTTCCGTCAATGAACGCGCCATGTCGGCTGCGGCACAAAGGGATTTGGTGTCCACCAGCCGCCGACTGGATGCGATACGGTCGGAACAGCGCAAACTGGACGCCCAACTTCGGCTGCCGGAAAACGAAGTCGTGCTCGACCGGAGTGTCCTGATCAACGAAATTATCCGTCGCAAGGGCATCAGCTGGACCAAAATCTTTTCCGACCTTGCGGGCGTCCTACCCCACAATGTCCGTATTGCGGTGATTCGGCCGCAGGTCACGGGGAACGACCAGTTGTCACTGGAGATGACGGTGGAGGCGGAAGCTGCCGAGCCTGTGATTCTGTTTGTTTCGAATTTGGAGGGTTCGGACGTGTTTGGTTCCACGGAGGTCACGGCGATGGCCGCACCCACCCAGAGTGACCCCGTTTACCACTACCGTCTTTCGGTGAATTATGCCCAAAAGCTCTAAACCCATCCTCGCAGGAATTCCCTGGGATACGTTGACCGAGCCAAAGGTGCTCGTTCGAATCGGGCTCGGATTTCTGTTGGCTGCCAATCTGGCAGCTGCGGCTTTCGCGTTCCATTTGTTCGACGCATCCCCCGAGGACGTGGGACGTCAACTGACGTCGGCGCTGGAAACGCAGCGTCAGGAACAACTCAGGCTAGTCCGCAGCAGGTTGCTGGCGGCGACGGTTGAAAAGGGAAAGGCCGAGGGGGCGAAGTTTCTGGCGACCTCGATGACTTCCCGCCGCCGCACCTATTCGACAATTCTACGGGAATTGACCGAAACTGCCAAGACCGCCGGGATGGAAAAGGCCGGCGGGAGTATCAATTTGCAACCAGTAGCCGGATCCGAGGATGAAACCGGTGCGGCGAAATTGGATATGATGTCGGTCTCGTTCAACTTGGAAGGGACCTACCCGCAGTTGGTGAAGTTCGTCAACCTCTTGGACCGCTCACCGAGATTCCTCATTATCGAAACGCTGACGGCCACACCGCGCGCCAAGACGGATGTGTTGACCGTCAATTTCAAACTCGACACGTTTGTACGGGAAGGCGACGAGGGACCCGAGCCATCGCAACCCACCACCGCCACTCCAACAGGAGGTGCGCTGTGACGGTTGGAGCCGAGGATAAGAAAAAGGTGGGCTACTTGGTGGGAATTGTAGTACTCGGCGGGATCTTCTCCTTATACGAGAACGGAGTTTTCGACGGACAACCGGCAGTCCAGCCCTCACCAATTCAAACCCAGTCCGCGCCAATTCCCCGCCCTACGGCTGTAGCCCAAACGGCGGGGCTCGGACGAATTCAAAAGAAGAAAGCCCAGTCAAAGGCATCCGGTGCCTGGACGCCGAGGCTTGGCGCGCAGAATCCCGAGGACAGGCCTGATCCGGCCACAGTCGACCCCACACTACGATTCGACCTTGTCGCGAAGGTCCAAGCTATCGAGGCCGGCGCACCAGGCAGGAATCTTTTTGCCTTCGGGGCCGCGCCGCAGCCACCGGCACCCAAGGTGGAGTTGCCGAAGAATGTAGCCAAAATCCCGATCAACCAGCCGCCCCCGCCGCAGCCCCAGCCATTCGTACCGGCCGGACCGCCACCTCCTCCGCAGGCTCCGCAGATGACGTTCAAGTACTACGGTTTCAAGGAGTCGGTGGCCTACCGCTCGGGACAAAAGGGTGGTCGCGAGGCGGAAATCCGGCAGCGCACAGCATTTGTCTTGGATGGCGATTCCATTCTGATTGCCGGGGAAAACGATGTCTTCCTGAAGCGATACCGCGTAGTGCGAATCGAGCGTGATCAAATCACGATCGAGGACACCCAGTTCA
>CAITMP010000628.1 GCA_903893525.1 uncultured Acidobacteriia bacterium
CACGATCTGCTCACCAGCGGCCGGGTGGAAATCCGGGTGGTGCCGAAAGACCGGGTTTTCCTGCACGGCAAGGCGGGCGTGATCGAGGCCGCCGATGGCTCGAAGACAAGCTTTCTTGGGTCCATCAACGAGACCAAGAGCGCCTTCACCGGGAACTATGAAATTCTCTGGGAGGACTCGTCCGACGAGGGCGTGGCCTGGGTGGAAGAAGAGTTTGAGGCTCTCTGGAAGGACAGCTACCCGCTGCCGGATGCCATCATTGAGGAGATCCAACGTGTCGCGGATCGGGTGGAAGTCCGCTTCGAGCAAGTCAAACCCGACGAATTGGCCGGTGCCGCACTCGCGGAAAGCCCCATCTACCGCGGAGGCGAACAGCTCCAGCCGTGGCAACGGGCGTTTGTAACGCTGTTCCTCTGGCATCGCGAGACGTACGGCAAAGCCCGGCTGCTGTTGGCCGACGAGGTGGGCGTCGGCAAGACGCTGTCGCTCGCAGCCAGCGCGATGCTCTCGGCGCTGCTGGATGACGGACCGGTGCTCATCCTTTGCCCCTCGACACTCACGTTCCAATGGCAGGTCGAATTGAAGGATCGCCTCGGCATACCCAGCGCCGTTTGGTTATCGAACAAAAAGGTTTGGGTGGACCCGAACGGCCACACGATCAAGACCCGCGGGGCGGAGGACATCGCGCGCTGCCCGTTTCAGATCGCCATCGTCTCCACGGGCCTCATTTTCCAGCAATCCGAGGAGCGCCGGCTACTGCTGCTCCGCAAATACGGCACGGTGATCCTCGACGAGGCACACAAGGCACGCCGCGCCGGCGGTTTGGGCGAATCCAAGGATCAGCCGAACAACCTGCTCGATTTCATGATAAAGATCGGCCCACGCACGCGCCACCTGCTGTTAGGCACTGCCACGCCGATCCAAACCGAGGTCCATGAGTTGTGGGATCTCATGCACGTTCTCAGTTCGGGCGCGGACTTTGTGCTCGGCCGGGAGTCGCTGAGCCTGTGGCAGGACATCCCGCGCGCCCTGCCCGTGGTGAAGGGCGACGAGAATCCCATCGACGAGCGGGATGCCTGGGAATGGCTGCGCAACCCGCTGCCTCCCGGCGATGAGGAGACGTTGATCGCCGGGCTGCGCTTGCAGCTTGGTATTCCAGATCATGCGTTTTTCGCTGACAAGGGATTCGGTTCGCTGGATTTCCTCGCCCAGCAATCGGTGGTGCAAACCCTGGCACCGGGATTTTTCCAACAGCACAATCCCATCATCCGCCATACCGTACTTCGCCGACGCCAGACGTTGGAAGAGGCCGGGTTGCTCGAACGCATCGCGGTGAACGTGCATCCGCTGCCAGACGCACCTGGTGGCGCTTATCCGGGCATTCATTTCAACGGCTTGGGACTGATGACCAATCATCCCTTCGATCTCGCCTATCAAGCGGCGAATGATTTCACCGTCGCCTTGCAGCGACGCACCAGGGCAGCCGGGTTCATGAAATCCCTGCTGTTGCAGCGCATTTGCTCCAGCTTCGCCTCCGGCCGGAGCACGGCGGCGAGAATGCTCGCCCGCGAACTTCTGGACGATGAGGAAAATCCGGCGCTGCTTGCGGCACCGCTCGAATCCCTGACGCCAGAGGAGGCCGGGCACCTTCGGACCATCGTCGAGGAACTCTCGCGACCCGAGGCCCACGATCCCAAGCTCGCCGCCGTCCGCTATTTCCTCACCGCCCACCGGACGGAAGCAAAGACGTGGTTGGAGCACGGCTGCATCATTTTCAGCCAGTATTACGACACCGCGCACTGGATCGCGTCGGAGTTGGCCAAGACCCTGCCCGGCGAACCGGTGGCCGTCTATGCCGGCACCGGCAAGAGCGGCATGTTCCGCGCCGGCGAATTCGCCTCGATCGAGCG
>CAITMP010000629.1 GCA_903893525.1 uncultured Acidobacteriia bacterium
GTGCCGGTTGTGTTTTGCGGCGTCAACGACCAGGATTTGGCCAGAAGCGTCCCTCGCGACCGGATGACCGGCCTCATGGAGGTTCTGGGCAGCAGCCGGATCCTCGACATTGCGATGCAGTGGCATCCCAAGGCGCAACACATTTGGGTGGTCAGCGATGCTACGGCCCTCGGCGACAACCAACGCCAAACGTTTGCGGGGATGGCCGCAGCCAGGCCGGACAAGAAGTTTACCTTCCTTGATGGTGCAAAGATACCCTTGGATACCATTTTGGACCAGATGCGACAGGTCCGCGGCGAGGACATTGTCATCCTCACCGGGTTTGCACGCGACAGTTCCGGTGGTTACATTGATTCCAAGGATGCGGAGAAACGGATTACCGCAGCTAGCGCAGCCCCGGTATACAGCCCGTCCATCAGCAATGTGGACCAGGGAATCGTAGCGGGCGGGACGCAGGGCGGAGCGGTTCATGGAATTGCGGCTGCAAAGCTGCTGCTCCAAGTCCTCGGGGGCAAACCTCCATCACAGATACCATTGGCCGTCGACTCCGGGACAACCTTTGTATTCGACTACGGAAGGCTGAAGGCGCTTGGAATTCCGGAAAATTGGGTGCCGCCGGGGAGCACCATCGCCAATCGCCCCACAACGTTGTTCGACCGATATCGGACAGAGATTCTGGGCGTCCTAATCTTCCTGCTGGCCCAGTCGGCCGTGATTGGGCTGCTGGTGAGCAATGTGTACCGGCGCCGCGTGGCCCAGATCAGCTTGGCCGCTGGGAATGAGGCTCTGAAGAGCCTGAACAAGTCCCTGCAGGAGGAGATTGGGCACCGGCAACGGACGGAGGAAACCCTCCGGACGGTGCGCGAGCAGTTTTGGCAGTCCCAAAAAATGGAGGCCGTTGGCCGTGTCGCGGGCGGCGTTGCGCACGACTTCAACAACCTTCTGACCGTCATCAACGGATTCGCGGGCTTGGCTCTTCGCAAAGCGGGGGAATCGAGCCCGTTGCGGGCTCATTTGGAACAGGTTCGGGTTGCCGGCGAACAAGCAGCCAGGCTCACACAACAGTTGTTGACCCTCAGCCGCCGGGAGGTGGTCAAGACCCGGACCATTGACTTGCGCCAAACCTTGACGAACACGCTTGCAATGCTGCGGCGGGTGCTGCCCGAGAACATCAACATGACAACGCGCTTGCCGGATGGCCATGTCCTTGTCGATGCCGGGCCGGGGCAGATCGAGCAGGTGCTGCTCAATCTTGCGGTGAACGCCCGCGACGCGATGCCGAACGGCGGCGATTTGGTCCTTGCTCTGCAGACTACGGAGCCGCTTGCCGAGGCAGTGGAGCTCAACGGGGCCCGTCCTGGCAGCTACGCGCAATTGTCGGTCACCGACACCGGGACCGGGATTGATGAGAAGACAGTCCCGCTGGTGTTTGAACCCTTTTTCACTACCAAGCCCGAGGGGCTGGGTACGGGCCTGGGTTTGTCAACCGTTTACGGAATCGCCAAACAGAACGGTGGCTGGGTGGATGTGCAAAGTCGGCTGGGCGAGGGCTCGGTTTTTACCCTTTGGCTGCCGCTGAACACTTCCAATGGGCCGGATATTGTGGTCCGCCCAACGGATCCTGCACGACCGCCCACTGTCGCGGCGGCAATAATTCTCGTGGTTGAGGACCAGAAGGCGGTCCGGGAACTAACGGTCGAGATCCTGTCCGACACTGGCTTTGAGGTATTGTCCAGCAGCAGCGGACTGGAAGCTTTGGCAGTCATTGAAAAGGGCGAAATCCCGATCGATCTTCTGCTGACCGATGTGGTGATGCCGACAATGGGCGGCCGCGAGTTGGCGGAGCGCGTCCTGAGGCTGCGGCCGCAAATGAGGATCCTGTACATGTCGGGCTACCCGGAGGATGTTGTTGGCAGCAACGGGGTGACTCCCGGCGAATTGTCCTTCATCGCGAAGCCTTTCCAGCCTGCCGATCTTGTCGCCAAGGTGCGGCAGGTCTTGGCCGACGGCTAGAGTCCGAATTCGCGGGCGACCAACCCATAGGACCTTCGGCGGGCTTGATGGTCGAAGGTGTTTGTCACGATCAGGACCTCTTCCGCGTGGTACTCCCTTGCCACAGCCTCGATCCCCTCGCGGACCTTCGATGGTGAGCCGAGGATAAAGCGTCGCCCGACCGGGAGCAGCTCCATCGGCATTCCCTCGCCAGCCAGAAACGCCAAGGCGCGGTCCACCGGCGGCACCGGTATCGGGCGGCCCCGGAACAACATCAGCAGCATCATGCGGATGCTGGCGGAGAGGCCAATGGCCTCGTCATCCGTATCGGCGCAGATCGCGGATACGGCCACGATCTGTTTGGGCTGGGGTAGACGGCGGCAGGGCTGGAATTGGTCGGTGTAGTCGAAGGCGCAGGTGGAGCCGTAGGGGTTGATGAAGTCGGCGAAGGCGTAGGGGAGTCCGGCGGCGGCGGCCCATTCGGCGGATTGGGGGGAGGAGCCGAGGAGCCACAAATCGGGTGCCTCAAAGGGGCTTGAATCCAGGTAGCCCATCAGCTCGTGGAGTTGCTCGGGGAAATCGTCCAACGGTGCCAGTCGCTTGTCCCGGCGCAGGGCATGGGCAATGGTTGGGCTGGTTCCGGCGGCGCGTCCGATGCCCAAATCGATGCGGTCGGGGAAGAGCGCCGCCAGCATCTGGAACGTTTCCGCAACTTTCAACGGGCTGTAATGCGGCAACATGATGCCGCCGGTGCCCACGCGTATCCGTTTGGTGGCTGCCGCAACCGGGCCCACCATCACCTCCGGGCTGGTGCAAGCCAGCGAGGCGGTGCCCAGTGTTCGGGGCGGGTGGTGCTCGGCTAGCCAGTAGCGGTGGTAGCCAAGTTCATCGGTGAGTCGGGCGAGGTCGAGGGTGTTTCGCAGTGCGTCGCCATTGCTGCGGCCCTCGGGGATGGGCGATTGGTCGAGGACTCCGAGGCGCAGTGGCATGTCTTCAGTTTCACCTGTGCGGGCATTCGGACCGGGTCGGTACAATGGAAGAAATGTCCATGGTCGTAGTTGGCTCCGTCGCATACGACGGCGTCGAAACCCCTCACGGTAAAGTTGACCGCATGCTTGGCGGCGCTGCCACCTATATCGCGCTCTCCGCGAGCTTTTTCACCAAGCCGAAGATCGTCGCGGTGGTTGGCGACGATTTCGCCCAGGAAGACACGGATCTGCTTGCCTCGCGCGGCATCGATCTGGAAGGTCTGGAGCGGGTTCCGGGCAAATGCTTCTTCTGGGCTGGGAAATATTCCCCCGACATGAACGACCGCGAGACGCTGGTCACGGACCTGAACGTTTTCGCGGACTTCAGCCCGAAGTTGCCGGACGCCTACAAGACGACCCCCTACCTGCTGCTGGGCAACATCCAGCCCGCATTGCAGAAAGTGGTGCAGGACCAGATGGACGGCGCATCTCTGAAGCTGGTTGGTGGCGACACCATGAATTACTGGATTGGTGCGTTCCGGGAAGAGCTGTTGAAGACGATCGCGGGCTGGGATTTCCTGCTCATCAACGATGGCGAAGCGCGCATGCTGTCCGGCGAGACCAACTTGAAGAAGGCTGCCGCCAAGATCATGGAAATGGGTCCGAAGACGCTGGTGATCAAGCGCGGCGAATACGGCGCGATCCTGTGGCGTCCAGAAGGGCATTTCATGGTCCCGGGCTACCTGCTGGAGGACGTCTTCGATCCCACGGGTGCAGGCGATTGTTTCGCGGGCGGCTTCATGGGGTACTTGGCGGGCCAGGGCGTTGATATCAGCAGCCCGGACGCCGACCACAACGAAATCCGCCGGGCCGTGATCTACGGGTCCGTGATGGGCAGCTTCTGCTGCGAACGCTTCGGCGTCGACCGCTTCCGCACGCTTACCCGCGAGGAAATCGATGGCCGGTTCGAAGAATTCAAAGCGTTCACGTCCTTCTAAATTCAAGGTGTCATTCGGCGGGGCGGGCCAAGTGTTGGCCTGCTTTGCCGTTTGCTGCGCCGTAATGGCGGTTGCGGTCTATTGTTTCCAAGCCACCGGGGCGACGCTGTATTCGGGCGACGCCGAGGCGCATCTGAACATCGCCCGGCGCGTGGTGGATTCCCGCACGCCGGGCTGGGCACAGCTGGGGACCACTTGGCTTCCCTTGCCGCATCTGCTGATGCTGCCTTTTGTCTGCTACGATTCTCTGTGGCGGACGGGTTTGGCGGGAGCCATTCCCTCGGCCCTGCTCATGGCCTTGGCCGCCGCGTTTCTTTTTGCTACTGTGCGCCGGGTGATGGATGGGGCGCTTCCGGCGATTGTCGCGGCTGCGGTTTTCCTGCTGAATCCCAACATCCTGTACCTCGGGTCGATCCCGATGACCGAGGCCGCGTCGTTCGCCTCCATGATGGCGTTGCTCTACTGCACCACCGTTTTCGGGGAGACGCAGAGCTGGATTTCGGTAGTCGGCGCGGGACTTGCGGCGTTTGCGGGCTCCTGGTCCAGATACGAGACTTGGTTCCTGCTGCCGTTTGCGGGATTGTACATCTTTGTCATGGGCCGTGAACGGCGTTGGGCGGCTGCGGCAATTTTCGCTGCAATCGCAGGTGCCGGCCCGGTGTCCTGGTTTGTCCACAACTGGTGGTATTTCGGGGACCCTCTTTATTTCTACCGTGGTCCTTGGTCGGCCAAGGCGATCCAGGGTGCGCATCCGTACCCGGGCCGGGGCGATTGGCGCTTGGCCGCGACCTATTTTTACGAGGCCGGGAAATTGGTGGCGGGGCTGCCGGCCTTGATGATCGGCGTGTTTGGGGCGGCGCTGGTTTGCGCCAATAGGCGCGTGGTCTGGCCGGTTGCGATGGTGGTGATGCCCCCCGCCTTTTACATCTGGAGCATTCATTCCTCCGGGACTCCTGTTTTTGTTCCACATTTGGAGCCCCATGGCTGGTACAACATCCGGTACGCCACGGCATTTGTGCCATTGGCTGCGGTGGGTGCGGCCGCAATCTCGCGCTTTGGGCGAATTGCCGCCGTCGCGGTTCTGCTGGCGGTATTTGCGCCGTTCGCATGGTACTGGCGCAAGCCCCCGATTGTGCTGGAGGAAGCCGCACACAATTCCGAAGGCCGCCGGGAGTGGACCGCGAAGGCCGTGGCTGTCCTTCAGGCGCAATCCGGGCCGGGCGACACGTTCTTCACCAGTTTCAATGACCTCACCGCGATTTACCGCACCTTGGGAATCCCGCTGCGGAACACGCTCACAGGCGACAACAATCCCCAGTTCTTCATGGCGCAAAACCGGCCGGAAATGTTCCTTTGGGAGGAGTTCGCGGTCGCCATGGGCGGGGACACGGTGCAGGGGATCGTCGAAAATACGTATTTGAAGGGCCCGAAGTACGATTTGGTCCAGAGGATCACCGTCAAGGGCCAGCCGTCGATTGAAATCTTCCGTCGACAGCGCTTTCCCAACCCAACACCATTACCGGACACACAATGAAAATCCCATTTGCCAAGCTGCACGGTGCCAAGAACGATTTCCTGCTGACGGATTTGGCCGACGCTCCCGCCGAGGGCCTGCCTGAAATCGCCGTGGCGATTTGCGACAGGTTTACGGGAGTCGGAGGCGACGGCTGGATGCTGGTGGACCGGACACCCGGCCCGGACTATGACGCTTCGATCCGGTTGTTCAACTCCGACGGCAGCGAGCCCGAAATCTCAGGCAACGGGACCCGGTGCGCGGCCGCGCTGCTTTTGCGGGACCGTCCCGATGCCGCCGGGATACGGATTCGTACCGCCGCCGGCGTCAAGCACTTGCGCGTCGTGGGCTGGAAGGGCCTCGAGGTGATGTTCGAAATGAACATGGGGCAGATCCGGGTGCTGGAACTGGCCGCCACCGTGCAGGGGCGAGACGCCGTGCTTGTGGACGCCGGAAATCCACAGTGCGCGATGCCGATTGCCGACTCCGAAGGTGATTTCGAGTTCGAATGGCGCGCGTTGGGAAAAGCGGTGGAGTGGGATAAGCGGTTCCCCAAACGGACGAACGTGTCATTCATCCGGACAGTAGACCGGCACACGATTGATGTCCGGTTCTGGGAGCGCGGTGCCGGTGAGACGAAGAGTTCCGGTACAGGCTCCACCGGTGCGGCCGTGGCCGCGGTTGCCCGCGGACTTGTGGAAAGCCCTGTGACCGTGCTGACACCGGCAGGTCCACTCTCGCTGCGACTGGAAGTTGAAGGGGTGTTCCTGACGGGCCCGGCCGAGTTGGTCGCCGAGGGCGTGTTTTGGGCCGCGTGAGCAATTCCGGGGTAACTTCGGGGTTCCGCGCGGCATCCATTATGAAACGGGTCCCGATTCCAGAATGAAAAAATACCAATTGTTGGCGCTTGGAGCGCTGTGTCTTGCCCAAGCCTTGCACGGGCAGTCGGACGTCCAACTGTCGGATGTCGCAGAAGCTCCCGAACCCCAGGCGGCGAACGCACAGGCAGCAGCACCAGCCACTGTCGAACCGGATAAGCGCGCCTACGGCGTGTTGCCCAACTACCGTACTGCCGAACTGGGCGCAGTGTACACACCCATTACGGTGAAACAGAAATTCACGATTGCGAGGAAGGACTCCCTCGACTGGCCATCCTACTTCACCGCCAGTATGTTCGCCGGCATTTCGCAACTGAACAACAGCAATCCCTCGTTTGGGCAAGGGATGGCGGGTTTCGGAAAACGGTATGGAAGCTCGGCGCTGGATCAGGTCACGGGGAATTTTCTCACAGAAGCGGTCATGCCCAGTCTGCTGCACCAGGACCCGCGCTATTTCCGCAAAGGCAAGGGCTCCACGGCATCGCGGCTGCTCTATGCGGCCTCGCGTTCCGTGGTCGCCAAGAGCGACAAGGGCAACTGGACGTTCAATGCGTCGGAATTTCTGGGCAACGGGATGGTGGCATCGCTGGGCAACCTGTACTACAAGGACGACCGCGGCTTCAGTCCCACGATGCAGCGGATGTTTTCGCAGATCCTGACGGATTCGCTTTCGCAGTGCCTGAAGGAATACTGGCCGGACGTCAAAGCCTTCATGGAGCGGCGCAAGGCGCGAAAGGCCGCCGCAAGGTCCGCGACGCCGTAACTGTCTACTTTCGACCTGCCACGGTACCATAAATACTTGGGCAACATACTCCAAAACCTCCCCTCCGGCGAGCGCGTCGGCCTTGCTTTTTCCGGCGGTCTTGACACCAGCGCCGCTATTCACTGGATGCGCGAGAAGGGCGCAATCCCGTATTCGTACACGGCGAATCTGGGCCAGCCCGACGAGCCCGACTACGACGACATTCCGCGCCGGGCGTTGGAATACGGCGCTGAGAAGGCAAGGCTGATCGACTGCCGCTCGCAGTTGGTGGCCGAGGGCATCGCGGCTCTCCAAGCCGGGGCGTTCCACATCTCCACCGGCGGCGTGCACTATTTCAATACCACCCCCATCGGGCGCGCCGTTACGGGCACCATGCTGGTGGTGGCGATGAAAGAGGACGACGTCCACATCTGGGGTGACGGCAGCACATTCAAGGGCAACGACATCGAGCGTTTCTACCGGTACGGGCTTCTGGCGAATCCCGCCCTCCGCATCTACAAGCCTTGGCTCGACCAGACCTTTATCGATGAACTGGGCGGCCGCAAGGAAATGTCGGAGTACATGGTCAGCCGCAAGCTCCACTACAAGATGAGCACGGAGAAGGCGTACTCGACTGACTCCAACATCTGGGGTGCGACGCATGAGGCCAAGGATCTGGAGTACCTCAACCGGGGCGTGAAGATCGTCGAACCGATCATGGGCAAGGCGTTCTGGCGTCCGGAAGTGGATATCCAGCCGGAAACCGTGACGGTGCGGTTTGAGGAAGGCCAGCCGGTTGCACTGAACGGAATCGAGTATTCAGACCCCGTCGCTCTCGTGTACGAGGCCAACGCCATTGGCGGACGGCACGGGCTGGGCATGTCCGACCAGATCGAGAACCGGATCATCGAGGCGAAGAGCCGCGGGATCTACGAGGCACCCGGTATGGCGCTGCTGTTCATCGCGTATGAACGGCTGGTGACGGGCATCCACAACGAGGACACGCTGGAGCAGTACCGGATCAACGGCATGAAGCTGGGCCGGTTGCTGTACCAGGGCCGGTGGTTTGACTCGCAGTCGATGATGCTGCGGGAGACCGCCCAGCGGTGGGTGGCACGTGCGATCACCGGAGAGGTGACCGTGGAACTGCGGCGCGGCAACGACTATTCGCTTCTGGACACCGTGAGCCCGAACCTCACTTACAAGCCGGAGCGGCTGACGATGGAAAAAGGTGCGTCGACATTTTCGCCGCAGGACCGGATCGGACAGTTGACGATGCGGAATCTGGATATCGTGGACACACGCGAGAAGTTGATGATTTACATGAAGTCGGGATTGATCGGGCCGGGAAGTGGCGGGTCGATGGGGATGTTGACAGGGGGCACCGACGGGGAGTAGCTGAAGGTTCGGGACAAACTGGGCAATCACTTCGAGGGCTTCCACCAGCGGTGCCCCTGTGTTCAGGATGCAGATTGTTCTGGATTCTCGATCCGACGCCACAGTACGGCGACAAGACGCAAAAAAGGGGCGACCGTGGACCAACGGCCGCCCCTTCCTTTTGCCCTGCGGGAAAACTACTTCTTGAAGTCGTTGCCGGCGCGGGTGATCGCGTGGCAGCCCTGGCAGGTCGGTCCGACCTTCGCCATGGCGGTTTCGTCGCCACCACCAACAGCCTTGGCGGCGTCACGGGCGGTTTCGGCGAACTTCTGCGCATCGGCATTGTGCTTGCCAGCCCAGAACTTGGCCATATCATCAAAGGCGCTGGCCATCTTTTCGGAGTTTGCCTTGATCGCGGCGGCGTCCTTTTCGGTCACGGCCTTGCGGAGGGCACCATTGGCACCGGCACCGGCCTTCATCATGGTCTGGTACGAGGCGAGCTCATCCTGGGCGACCAGTCCGGCGGCGCAAAAAAGAGCAACGGAAATGAAAATTGAGATTTGACGCATGGCATAAGGATATCGCGTCGCGCCCTCTAGCGGTAGGGCGCTTGACGTAAATGTACAATTTATAATTCATGGCCAGACTTGGGTACTCCACCATCACACCAGAGACGCCCGAGATCAATCCCAGGCACGCTGCATTCCGGCTGGAGATCAAGGAATCGGGAATCCACCGCTACGGCGTCTACGCGTTGGAGGCCATTCCCGCGAATCGCAAGGTGATTGAATACACAGGCGAGAAGCTCAACCGCCAACAGACCAAGGAGCGCCAGAACCAGCATGGCCAACTGGTCTACATGTTCACGCTGAACTCGTATTGGGCAATTGACGGGGCCAGGGGCGGCAGCGGGGCCGAGTACATCAACCACAGCTGCGACCCCAACCTGGAGACGCGAATCCTCAAGGAGCACATCCTGTTCATGAGCCGGCGCGAAATCCACGCCGGGGAAGAATTGACGCTCGACTACCGGTTCGCCAAGGATGTGCAGAAATACGAATGCCGGTGCGGGTCGCCCAAATGCCGGGGCACCATCAACCTGCTGTCGTAATTTATGCGAGAGCCTCGCGCACATAGGCCATGCACTTGCGCACTTCCTCGACCGAAGTGCCCAAGCCGGGGTACTCGTATTCGATGAACGCGCGGATCGGCGACTTCGTGTCGCGCAGATGCCGCACCACTTCGCGGATCGGTGTGTCGCCGTCGCCGAAAGGCTCGTTGACGCCGTCCTTGTTACGGCGGTCCTTCACGTGGAGATGGGTGATCATGGCGTGGTTGGCCTTGATGTACTCGACTGCGTTGTAGTTGGCCGCCGTGAAGTGGCCCACGTCCAAGTTCACGCGCATGTAGGGCGACATGGCGAGCGCTTTGGCAAAACTTTCCGGCGAGCCGAACTGGTTGGGGTCGAGGACGTTGGCGTAGCCGTGGACAGCCACGCGGATCTTGTGCTTGTCGGCGAACGGGGCCACGCGCTGTGCCATGGCGACGTTGGTGGAGGACGCTATCAGGTCCACGGCCAAGGCTTTGGCCTGGCGGAAACCGGCGTCGATTTCGTCGTCCGTGAAATCGTTGTTGAATCCTAGCGTATAGGCGAACAGGGAGATGCCCGCAGCGTCGAATTTCCTGCGGATGTCGGCGTAGTATGCAGCCGGGGTTTCTATGCGCCATGTGCGCAGGGCTTCGCGCTCGGCCTTGCGGGCCGCGATTTGCTCGGGCGTCAAGGGTGCGCGGGCGGCAGTACGGGCCACGCCGTACGCGGGACCGGATGCGGCGGGCTTGACAGCGCTGGCAGGTGCCGGTTCCAGGTTGGGCGAGTAGAGTTCGATTTCGCCAATTCCGCACGCGGCGACGGCCTCAATGATGGCGTCGATGTTGTTCTGGCCAGCGACGCGGGGCAGGTCGCGGAAGCTGTAGGTGATGGTTCCAAGATGGACACCCTGCACCACCGAATCGATACGCGCGGCCGCAGCCGGGGCGATTCCCGCCGTTGCGACTCCAGCCGCAGCCGCAAATTTGCCAAAATCCCGTCGAGTGATCATTCGTCCGCTCCCTACGACAGTCTATCCCAAACAGCGCTGTCATATTCTGGGAGAGTCCACTGTGCGCCGATTTTTGCCCATCTTTTTGTTCACAGCCCTGTCCGGCTTGGCCGCGACCTGCCCGAATCCGCCCGTTCCCGGGGTGGGCTTTGGCGCCGCGCTGGATGACGTGTGCATCCCGGCAGGTTTCACAGACCTGACAATCGATTTCTTCGACGACTATTCCTGGAAGGCCTTCGCCGCCACCGTCAAGCAGTTTGAGCACTACCATCCGCTCTGGGAAATTTTCCATGAAGACGGCAGCGAGCCCGGGCGAGGCGTGAACTCCAATGCCTGCTCTGCGGATGTGGCCCCGGGCGACATGGTGCTGGCCTCATTTTCCGGCTACCACGACATCGGTCAGACGTTTGACGGCTCCCTGTCCTCTCCGATTGTGGCCCAGAACGGACGGTACGTGCACTACCTTACCTCATACAACGAGATCGCCTACCAGCACATCTTGAAGAACAAATGGTATCTGCGGGCGAATCTGCCGGTTGTGCCTGTGCCGCGTCCCGCGCTCCCGATGTCGCAGTTTCCGTTGGGTGCCGAGGTTGTGAAGTCGGCCTGGGTGGAGATGACGGGCTTCACCGAGGCTCAGAGGGGGCGCGTGTACACCCGGACGGCGGTGGTGCGTGATCCAGCTTCGGGCAAGTGCGCCACCACAACTGTCGGTCTTCTGGGAATCCACATCGTACGGAAGACCGCGAGCCGCCCGCAGTGGATCTGGTCGTCTTTCGAACAAGTGGATCTGGTGCCGGGCACCCCGGATTCCCCCGGCTACCTGCTGCATGACGGCACCGATTCTCCGATGCCAGCCACGAATCCGCTCGCGCTTGTTCCGCCCGCGCAGCAGCCGGTGAAACCGTTCAACGTGGTGCGCTCGGCAAAGACGCCGATCCACCCCCAGACTGTTCGGACGAACGGCGTCTACCAGAAATTGCTGGCCGGCACCATTTGGCGGAATTACCGCTTGGCGGTGACGCAGTGGCCGCTGGCTCCCGGCGACCAATCTATTCCCGTGGATGCGAGCCAGGCTGGCAGCGTTTTCCAGACGTTTCCGGGCGATGGTGCCACCTCGGCCTTTTCCAACTTGACCATGGAGACCTTCCAGCAGGCTCGGGCTGGGCAGGGGTGCATGAACTGCCACAACCGTGCGCGCCTGGCCACGGACTTCATGTATTCGGTATTGATGCACGCGTTTCCGGCCAAGATCGGCCTGCCCGGCAAATACTAAGGAGTCCAAATGCTGAAGAATTTCCTGATTGCCGCCGTTTTGGCGGCCGGTAGCGCCACCGCAGCCATTGACGACGCTACCAAGACCCTCGCCCGCGCGGTCTTCAAGGAACTGATCGAGATCAACACCACGGACTCGGTAGGTGACAATACCGCCGCCGCCCGGGCGCTGGAAAAGCGCTTCCTGTCCGCCGGATTTCCCGCCGCCGATGTGCGGGTCCTGGTCCCGGAAGGTCGTCCGAAGAAGGGCAATCTGGTGGTGCGGCTGCGAGGTTCGGGACAAAACAAACCCATTCTGCTGCTGGGCCATCTGGATGTGGTCGAGGCCAGGCGCGAGGACTGGACGACGAATCCGTTCGAATTCGTGGAGAGGGACGGCTACTTCTACGGGCGCGGCACCGTCGATATGAAGGACTACGATGCCGTGATGGTGACGACATTGTTGCGTTTCCGTCAAACCGGCATTGTGCCATCGCGCGATCTGATTTTGGCGCTGACCTCGGATGAGGAGGGTGGTACGGCGAACGGTGCCGACTGGCTGCTGAAGAACCATCGGGCGCTGCTGGATGCCGAATTTGTCTTGAACGGGGATTCGGGCGGTGTGACGACCGAGAAGGGCAGGGCCATTGAGGTTGGCGTGGGGGCGGCGGAAAAGCTGTACGCGGATTTTGAACTGATGGTCACGAATCCCGGTGGGCATAGTTCGAGGCCTCCGGTTGAAAACGCCATCTACCGGTTGTCGGCGGCACTCGTCCGACTCTCGGTGTCGCCATTTCCGGTGGAGTTGAATCCGGTGACACGGTCGTTCTTCGGAGCGTTGGCGTCGAATCCGAGGACTCCGGGGGCGGCCGACATGAAAGCGCTCTTGAAGAATCCGGGGGACGCCGGGGCGGTGAAACGGCTGTCGGAGGATTCGCGCTACAACGCGCTCCTCCGCACCACCTGCGTTGCAACAAGGCTAATTGCAGGCCATGCGAACAACGCGCTGCCGCAAACCGCCCAGGCGATTGTGAATTGCCGGATTTTGCCCGGACATTCACCGGAGGAGATCCGCAAGTTGCTGGTTCTGAAGCTCGCCGATCCCAAAGTTGCGGTGCGCTATGTGGAGGGGAGCACGAACAAGGTTCTCGAGACGGCTCCGGACAAAGCCGGCCTGCCGCCATCGGAACCGACGCCCGAGGTCCGGAAGGCTCTGTCGACGGTCGCGGATTCGCTGTGGCCGGGGGCGGGTGTGACGCTGAACATGTCGACGGGGGCATCCGACAGTAAATACACATTGGCGGCCGGGATGCCGAGCTTCGGGGTTGGCGAGATTGCCGTGGAGCGCGACGACGAACGGGCGCACGGCAAGGACGAACGTGTGCCGGTCGCCTCTTTCTACCAGGCTGTGGAGTTTTTCGACCGGTTTCTCCGGGCTCTGGCCGTACCGCGCTGATTTGTTCGGGTCGAAAGATTCCTGAGAAGATTTCGGGTCACGGACTACTGTTTCTGTAGCCGCCATGCATCACTACGATGTTGCCCTCAAGCATATCGCCACCCGACCGGGTAGCGCACTGTTGTCCGCCTTGGTCGGGAAGCCCATTGTTCGCTGGCTCAACGTGGAGGCGCCGAAGGTCACGAATGTGCGGCGGGACCTGCTGGGGGAATCCGACGATGGCGAGTTGATCGCCATCGAGTTCCAGAGCAGGAACGATAAGGCCTTGCCGCTCCGGGTGGGGCACTACCTTTACGGCACGGCGCTCCGCCTTGGCGGCAGGGTTGCGCGCCAGATCGTGCTTTACGTGGGCAGTGCCCGGTTGCGCATGGCGGATCGCATCGTCGGCCCGGAACACTGGCTGCGCTATCGTTTGGTGGACATCCGCGATTTGGACGGCGAGGTGTTGTTGGCGAGCGGCAATCTCGGCGATAATGTAATGGCGGTGCTGACCCGTTTGGGTGAAGCGCCCGATACCGTGCGGCGGATTCTGGGAAAAATCAAGGATGGCCCGGCCGGCGACGCACCGGAAGCGTTCGCGGAATTGCTGATTCTGGCCGGTTTGCGAAAGTTGACAGGGAACGTGGAAAGGCAGGCACAGGAAATGACACTGGGACCCGTGGT
Organism: uncultured Acidobacteriia bacterium; assembly: GCA_903893525.1. Classification (GTDB taxonomy): domain Bacteria; phylum Acidobacteriota; class Terriglobia; order Bryobacterales; family Bryobacteraceae; genus BOG-234. The sequence goes on from CAITMP010000629.1 coordinate 13,941, forward strand.
CCGCGATTTGATGAAGAACGAAGTCTTCGGCCCGATGATACGGGAGAATTTGGCCAAGAGTTGGGCGGACGGCCAAGCGAGCGGTCGCGCCAGTGGCCAACTGCAACTGTTGCTGGGGCAAGCCCGCAAGCGCTTTGGCCGTGTTCCGGCGAAAGTTCGCCTCCGCCTCGAGGCCATGGGACCCGATGAGTTGACTTCAGCCGGGTTGCGGATTCTGGACGCCCAAAAAATCGAAGACCTGTTCGTCTAGCTAGAAATCGTACTGGCCGATGTTCGCCTTGGTGAAGACCAAGGGCTTGCCGAGAACAACTTGGCTTCCTTCGATTGCAATCTTCCCCAAACGTCCGCCTTGGATCGAATCGACACCGGGCTTGAGGGTCCCCTCGACAGCCTGCTTCGACGCATTCACCACCAGATAGCCAAGGTCCAGGGTGTTCCACAAGACAACGGAATCGGCCACTCCGGCATCCACGTAGGTCTTGCACATGTTTGGCAGCGAGAGGCCGGTCACCTTCACGTCCGTGCGGCCCGATTGCTTCACCGCCTCCGATGCGCCAGGCACTGCCGGTGCCGAGATCGCCATCACCAGTTTCATCTTAGGGTAAACCTTCATCAGTGTCTGGGCCTCCGAAAAGGCGCGGTTGCGGTCATCGTCGCTCGGGCGGATCGTCAGCAGCTTCAGGCCGGGGTAATCCGATTCCGTGCGTGCCTTGATGAACTTGATCCATTCGTTTTGGTTGGCGGCGGTGAGCGCGCCGGTGATGATGGCGAAATCGCCTTTGCCCTTCAGGATGCGGTTTGCCTCGTCGGCCAGCGTATCGCCGATGCCTTGGGGTGTGGCTTGGTTGACGAAGAAGTCCCGGGCGTCCTCCAGAGCGTCGGCGTCCCACGTGAGCACCTTGATTCCCTTGGCGCGGGCCTTGCGGAGCACTGTCGATATGCCCGGGGCGTTGACGACGGCGACCGCTATGGCATCGACGCCGCGCGTGATCCATGCTTCCACGACCTCGTTCTGTTTGGCGGGATCGAGGTCCGTCGGGCCGTCCCAGATCAGGTCGATGCCGAGTTCCTTGGCTGCTTTTTCGGCTCCGAGGCGGCA
>CAITMP010000630.1 GCA_903893525.1 uncultured Acidobacteriia bacterium
CGGTACCAGTGCTCGGCTTGAACAAAATCCTTCGGAAGGCCGATTCGACCGGCCTCGTAGTTCTTGCCCAGATCAAACTGGGCCTCCGAATCGCCCTTGAGCGCGCGTTCGAGCAGCCGCTCGCGGAGGGGCTTCTGCGGCGGGGCTCCGGGCGGCTGGGGGATCGGCTGGGCGAAGGCCGCGATGGCCGACAGCATGGTTCCGACGAACACAACTAGAGAGGCTCTTCGCATGGCGCTACCCATACTTTACAACCAACTTCATTTGGGCTGCGGAATTTCCTCGCGGTCGTCGTGGCTGGGCGGTTCCGAGGTGACGGTGAACTCCAATGGCTCCCCGGATGTGTTGCGCATTCGATGGGCCGCGCCGGGCGGAACCAGCAGCCCCTCGCCGGGTCCAAGTTTGACTGCCTTGCCATTCACTTCGACTGTGGCCTCGCCTTTCAGGACGAAGAAGAACTGCTGCGCTTTATGGTGGCGGTGGAGGGTTTCGCTGGTCCCCGGCGGCATTCTCTCCTGGATGACGTTCAATTTGTCGTTCTTGACCAGGTACCAGCCGTCGCAGCAACCACCCCACGTGTAGTGTTCGGCGGTCTTGGTGCTGACGGGGGTTTGCGCCCAGGCCATGGCCGACAACAGAATGGCGAGAAGGATCTTCATTCCGTCAGCCTAGCGTATTTCAATACAGGGCGCGACAGGCAATAATGGAAAGGCTTGCCGGGCGAGTCCAAAATCCACACCTCCGCGGAATCGCGCCGGTTCCACACGTGGGTCCTGTGCGCCCTGTGGGCGCTGTTCCTCGTCCGAGGGGCCTTCTACTGCCAGATGCTGCCCCTGTGGGAGGGCTGGGACGAATACGCCCACTTCGCGTGGATCCAGCACTGGAACAACACCGGCACGCTCCCCACCCAGACCGATTCAATCTCCCGCGAAATTGATGAATCGATGCGCCTGGCCCCGCTTCCCAAGGAGCTCGACTGGATCGGGCCCCCGTACCTGACGCACTCCCAATGGTGGGCTCTGCCCGAAGCCGCGCGGGCGGAGCGGATTCGGAAGCTGGATTCCCTATCCCCGTCGCTCGCAGCACTCCCTTCGCAGCGACCCCAAGCATTCTACGAGGCCCAACAACCGCCGCTCTACTACTGGTCAATCGCCCCGGTGATCGGCCTCGCCGGCGATTGGAACATTGCCGACCGCGTCCTGCTGGCGCGGATTTTCAGCATGCTGCTGGCCTCCACAGCCATACCGCTGACGTGGCTCGCCGCAAGACTTCTGTTCCCGGAACCTCTGGCTTTGTCTTGTTCGGCGCTGATCGCCGTCGCACCGGGATTTGCCATCGACACCAGCCGTGTGGCCAACGACGCAGCCGCGATTCCGTTGGTGGCCCTGCTCTTCCTGTTGATCCTGCGGCGCTCCCATTGGGCGATGGTCGGCACAGCGCTCGGAGCGTGCCTCCTCGCAAAGGCATATCTCTTGATCATGATTCCCGCCTTGGTATCCCATGCCATCCTGCAGGGACGCACCGTATGGAAAAATACCGCGCGGACGCTCGGGATTGCAATCGGCGTATCGGGCTGGTGGTACGCCCGCAACTTGGCCATGGGCTACACCCTGAGCGGCTGGCTGGAACGCGCGTCGCCGGCCGAGCTTGCCCAGGCGATGGTTCACGTCAACTGGTTCAGCGCGGCTTATGTCATCGCAAAATCGTTCACGTGGTTCGGCGCGTGGAGCTTCCTGACCCTCAAATCATGGATGTATGTCGTGACGAATCTAACGGCCCTGACCGGCCTCGGCCTTTCGGCCTACCGGCAGCGCCGGAATCCCGGGGTCGCCCTCGTCGTCCTGGCGTGGTTTTCCTTGGCCCTGGCCTACGGGGTGATGGTGGACCACGTCGTCCACCACTTGGACAATGTACCGGGCTGGTACCTGTGGGCGATTTCGCCCTTGCTGGCCACCATTCTTGCGTCAGGGCTGGGCCGTTGGCTGGCCGCATTGGTGGCGCTCCTAGCCGGTCTGGACATCTACGGTGCCATGGCGTTGCTGCTTCCCTACTATGCCGGACTTGCGGAGCGGAACCATGCGGCTGCCAACGTATTCATCGCCGCAATGGCACGTCTGGAACTACCCGCAGCCTGGGGAATCGCATGGATCGCTGCCACATTCGCCATTCCGCTCCTATGTTTGGCGCTTCTGCGCAGGGACCGCGCCCGATGAAGGTCTCCATCATCATTCCCGTTTACAACGAGTTCCGGACCCTGCACCAGGTCTTCGAACGAGTCTTAGCCGCCCGTTTGCCCGAGGGTTGCTCAAAGGAAATCGTGATCGTGGACGACGGATCCACCGACGGCACTACGGCGCTGGTGTCCGAATACAAGGAACCGATGCTGGTTGTTCACCACTCCGTGCTCAATTTCGGCAAGGGAACTGCGATCCGCATCGGCATGGCCAAGGCCTCGGGCGACGTGATCCTGATCCAGGACGGCGACCTGGAATACGACCCGAACGACTACGCCGCCATTGTCCAGCCGATCCTGGACGGACACGCCGACGTGGTCTACGGATCCCGTTTCCTCGGCAAGCCCGCCGGCATGAGGGCGCTCAACCTTTTCGCCAACAAGATCCTGACGCTGGCCGCAAATGTGCTCTACGGAGCGAACCTGACCGATGAGGCAACTGCGTACAAGGCATTCCGGATCGAGGTCCTGCGCCGGATGGAACTGCAATGCCGCCGATTCGAATTCTGCCCCGAGGTGACGGCCAAGGCGCGTCGGCTGGGGTACCGTATCCATGAAGTACCGGTGAGCTACAACGGCCGTGGCATCGCGGATGGCAAGAAGATCCGTCCCCGCGACGGCTTTGAAGCGCTCTGGACGCTGCTGCGCTACCGGTTGGGGCGGAAGTGGATGCGGTGAGGCATAGTCACAGTGGCTCCGTGCCCTCGTTCAAGACGTCCATATAGGCCCTGTACACAAACATGCGATGCCTCTGCCTTCCGGTGAGCTCCCGCACCACTTCCAAGCGCCTCAGGTGCTCCATGCACTTTGCCACGGTGGGCGCTGACAGCCCGGTGCGGTCTGCGACCAGTTGAATGGATGTGATCGGCTGCCGCTGCAGACACTCAAAAACTCTTATAACGGAGGTCGCCGGGCGTCCGAGGGATTCAATTTTGCGCCGATCATCCTCGAAAACCGCGAGGATGCGGCGTGCTGCATTTGCAGCTTGCTCAGCCGTATCCCGGACGCCTACCAGAAAGAACTCCAGCCATGTTTCCCGATCTCCGGTCGTCCGGACGCGGTCCAGAAGGGCGTAATAGGTAGACCGGTTGCGCTTGAAATAGAGACTGAGATAAAGGATCGGCTCGCGCAGTACGCCTTCCGCGCACAGGAGGAATGTAATCAGCAATCTCCCAATGCGTCCGTTGCCGTCCAGGAACGGATGGATTGTTTCAAACTGCACATGCAGCAGTCCGGCTTTCACCAACAACGGCAACTGGACACCTTCATCATGGATGAACAGTTCCAACGCGCCCATGGAGGACATGACGTCCTCCGGTGGGGGCGGGACGAATGATGCATTGCCCGTTCGAGAGCCTCCAATCCAGTTCTGGCTGATCCGGAAATCCCCAGGCTGCTTGTCACTGCCCCGTCCCTTCGCGAGCAGGACCCCATGGATCTCCCGAATGAGTCGCAAGGAAAGCGGGAACCCACTGCGCAACCGTTCCAGTCCACGGTTCAGGGCTGCAACGTAATTCGAAACCCCCAGCACATCGTCCAAAGGGACCCCGGGAGCCTCGTCGCTTTCGAAAAGCAGCAAATCCGACATGGAGCTTTGGGTGCCTTCGATCTGGGAGGAAAGCAGCGCCTCCTTGCGAATGTAGGAATAGAGGAACAGTGGCAGGTTGGGGAGAATGGAGGCCAGTCCGTCCAGACGTCCAAGCGACTGGTTGGCCTGCTCCAAAACTTTCTGCAGCCCGGCCAAGCGCACCTCGGGATTGGGAGGCAGCGGCGGAGGAACAAACGCGCGGACCCGCTCGTCGCCGTAAGAGGTGGAAACATAGCGGCCGAGGCGCGTGCTTTGGTCGGGGTTGATAGAACCTTTCGTTAGAGGCCCCATAGCGTAAGGATACAGCAACATCCTTTCCTTAGCTACTAGACAACAAAAGGATACGGCACTTTCCTTTCGTTAGCGAGAGCGTAACGAAAAGATTTTGCGCTACAACCACGCTCAATCCCCGCTGACAAGCTTGTAGACATCCCGCTTATTCAACCCGCGTTCCTTGGCCACCGTCTTGATCGCGTCCATTTTCGGAACACCGGCCTGCACCAGACGGGAAATGGCCTCCTCGGGAGTCAAACCTCCGGTGTCGGACTCGGTGGCCTTCGAGATCAGCACGACAAACTCCCCCCGGACGGAATCACGCGCGGCCAGGGTCGCCCGGATCTCCTCGGCTGGCCCGCGCAGGACCTCCTCGTGCAATTTCGTCAATTCGCGCGCCACCACCACTTCGCGCGTCCCCATCACCGCGCCGATATCCGAGAGTGCTTCCAGAATCCGGTGGGGCGTTTCGTAAAACACCAGTGTCGCCTCCTCGCCGCGCAATGACTCCAGGACGCGGGTACGGGCACCTTGTTTCGGCGGCAGGAATCCGGCGAAATGGAATTGGTCCGTGGGGAGGCCGGAGACCGCCAAACCGGCCAAAATTGCCGACGCGCCCGGCACCGGCTCGACCTTGATGCCGGCCTCCAGCGCCCCGCGCACGATGCGAAACCCGGGGTCGGAGATCAACGGGGTGCCGGCGTCGGAGACCAGCGCACCCTTTTCGCCCCCCAGCAGGCGGGAGAAAAGCTCCTGAGCGCGCTCGGCCTCGTTGTGCTCGTGGTAGCTCACCATCTTGGTGCGGATTCCGTAATGATGCAGCAAGTGGCCCGTTGTTCGGGTGTCCTCGCACGCAATCCAGTCCACTTCCTTCAGCAATCGGACCGCACGGTAGGTGATGTCCTCCAAATTGCCTATCGGGGTGGAAATAACGTAGAGGATGCCGGGCATACGTTTCCGAGTATAGGGGGTGGGCGCACGGGAACCCCTGGTGGAATAATTGGACTGATGTTCCAGCTCCGGCCTGCCCTGATTTCTTTTTTCCTGATCGCCCCTGCCGCGGTCGCACTTCCGTATTCAGTGCCGGAGGTTTTGGCCCTCGCTGGACCGGTTCGAACCCAGACCATTTCCCTGGCAAAAGCAGCTGTCGGAACACCGTCAAGCTTGGAATTCTCCCTTGATGAGTTGCCGGGCCCCGACGGGCGGCTGAAAATCGAGATCGTCCAGGAGGGCCGCACCTTGGCCCGCAAGACCCTCCATGCTGGGGACGCCGACTTTTACACCACGTTTCGACGTGGATCCGGCGCGGCCCCGGAGCTGAAAATCGACGCCTCGGGCATCACCGGTCGGTTCCGGCTGAAAGTGGGAAGCTGGCCGGAATCGACGCGCATCAAGACATCCAACAACCACACATGGAAGGATGCGGGCCCAATGGCACTGGGCCAAACGATCTTCGCGTCCAACGACGAGGTTGAGTACATCCCGGTTCAGGGCACCGCCCGAGCCGACGCCATCACCGGCACCCGTGGCGAAGACTGGTACAAATTCGAATTTGCCGAGACACGTCCCAAGCTCGTCTACTTCCAAGTTGAGCTGATGGACCGCGACGACCTGCCCGTGGATGTCTCCATCTTCCGCGAACGCGACGGCAAACTCGTGGAATTCCTGGACGGACAGGACCCAGTCAGCCAGCCGCATGAGGTCCAGGCTCTTCCCGGCAACAAGTTCACGCCCCGTGTCCTGAAGGATCAGGGCGGCTACCATGTGCGGGTTCGGGCCAACCATCCCGAATACAAGCTGCGCACCCGCATCTATGACGCGCCACCGTACGCCGATCCGCAGCAGGCTGTGCGCACCGCCGTCGATTACATCATGGGCGCGGGCGATTCCTGGTTTGCGAACACGCCGCGGCGCGGCGGCACCTTGGACCGGGTGATGCCGGTGCACCAGGAGACGTCGCTCTGCGTTTCCTGCCATCCCGCACATTTTTCGCAGCGGGCGCAGTTGGAGGCGATCGGCAAGGGCTACCCCGTGGAACAGCGGCAGCAACTGGCGTTCCTGGAAGAGCGCTTCTACAACAATCCACGCCCGTTCTACGGTTTCGAATCCGATGGTGCCGTTTGGAACCGCGTCATTTCGGCCCCGGCCAACGTGCTGAGCCGCATGGCGGTCATTACATCCATGTTCGAGGACCGTGTGTCCGGCACGCCGCGTCCCGAATACCGCGCCAGGATCGCAAAATATTTGGAGATCTACTACTCGGGCCTCACCAAACTTCCTGCCGACGAGACCAACGGAAATACCCCGCTCGTCAGCGCGTTCGAAGTTGGCTGGTATTCGTGGAAGACCCTCAAGAGCGCCAATCCAGCCTCCGACTTGGTGGCCCGCTTGCCCGCCATGCTGGCCGAAGCGCCCGTGAAAAACATGGTGGACCTTTGCTACCAGACCCTGGCGCTAGCGGAAATCGACAAGACGAAATACGCGGAAACAATCAAAGCCAATGCCGAGCGCCTGTTGACCCTGCAGCGCGAGGACGGCCAATGGTCCATGCGCTTCGACCCCAAGGAGGCCGAAGTGGAGTTCCAGACCGGGCATGTCCTGTGGACGCTTGCGAACGCGGGCATCCCTAAGGAGGAGCCGCACGTCGCCAAGGCAATCACATATCTGATGAAGCGCCAGCAGGCATTCGGCGGCTGGATGGATCCGCTGCAAACGTACGAGAATTTCAAGACTCCATTCCGGGAAACGCAGTTTGCGATTTTGGCGCTAAGCGCCTACTTCCCCGCAGGTGGGCGCCCCAATGGCTGGGGTATGGCACCAGTGGCAAAGCTGAGTGCCGACCCGGTGGAACTGCTGGACCAATTGGACCGCATCTGGGACCGGCCGGCGCCCGCGGTAGTGAAGGAAATCGAGAGCGCACTGGGGTCAAACGACGCGTTGATCCGGCAAGCGGCGGCGGAAGCCTTGGGACGGCTGGCGATGCCGGGCTCGGTGGTGCCACTGCTGAAGGCATTGGGCGATTCGAGCAAGATGGTGCAACGCACGGCTGCTTGGTCGCTCCGGCAAATCTATTCGGCGCATGCGGATCTGCCCGCCGCACCCCTCGCGACGGCGTTGAAGTCGCCCGTCCAGCGTGTCCGCTGGGGTGCGGCGCGGGTATTCGCACATCATTTTTCGGAACTGTCGAGGAAGCCGGAACTATTGGATGCGGTTGCCGGACTGTCGGCAGATGCCGCCCCGGCCATCCGCCTGCAAGCCGTCCGGGCCCTCTGGCAGGGATGGTTCTGGACGCCCGATTCGGCCTTGCGGAATCGCATCGAAGACACAATTCTGGCAGGCCTCAAGGTCCCGCAACATCCCTGGGTGGAGACGAATCTACGCGCCGCCGTCTACAATCTGGCCGACGACAACATCAGATATCTCTACAACAACTGGATCGCTCTGCTGCCGAATGCGCCGGACCGGGAACGCGGCACCAAGGGCCGTTTGGATATCGAATCGCGCTTAGCCGAGAAGTTCTGCAACTTCCTCGGCAATGCCACGGACGAACAGAAGAAGCGGCTTCTGGCTGCGTTGGTGGAAATGCCCCAGCGGCGCGGCGATATTTACGACCTCGACAGCGATCTCTCGAAGCCGGTGCCGCCCATATACAACCGCCTCGGGAACGACATCGAGCAGATCGCGTTCTTCGGCACCACGGCAACAAAGTGGTCGAAAGCCATCCGTCCGCTGGTGGATTCCCCCGATGCGGAAATGCGCGGTCTGGCGCTGAAGGCCACACTGCTGGTGCGGGAAACACCCTTCCCCGAAACCGAAAAGATCGCGGGCGGCAGGTCCGACGAGGTCCGCGACCTGGGCAAGAAGATCAGCGCCATGCCCGCGGCCAGCGAGGTGTCAACCGCTTTTTACTACCGCCAGAACCAGCCGAAACCTCCCGTCGGTGCTGCGGCTACCGCAGCCAAGCTTGACGAGGCCGTGTTCCATGAGAAGGTGGAGCCGCTCTTCAAGGAAAAGGGTCCCGATGGCTACGCATGCGTCAACTGCCACGCCACGCACACCTTGTTCAACGGAACTTGGGCGACGGTGGCGAATGTAATCGATCCCAAGCAGCCGGAAAACTCGCTGCTGCTGCGGAAGCCCACATCGACAGCCGAGTCAGAGGGTGTGGTCAACGCGCGGACGACAGCACACGGCGGCGGTCAGCGCTGGGCTGTCGCGTCGCCGGAGTACAACGCGATTTTGGAGTGGCTGCGGGGAACGAAGAAATAGAGCTCGGCGAAACTATTTCGAGCCGAGCTTGGCGAGCGCCTCGCCGGTCAAGCGGAAAACGGTCCATTCGTCCATGGGCACCGCACCCAGCTTCTTATAGAAGCCGATGGATGGCTCGTTCCAATCGAGGACAGACCATTCCACCCGTCCGCACCCGCGTTCCACAGCCACGCGGGCGAGCTCCCGCAAGAGTGCCAAGCCCAACCCCTTGCCGCGCGCGCCTGGATTGACATACAGATCCTCCAAGTAGATGCCCGGCTTGGCCAGGAACGTGGAATAGTTGGGGAAGAACAGCGCGAAGCCTTCGCACTTGCCGTCGAGATAGCCTAGAAGGACCTCGGCACCGGGGCGGTCGCCGAAAAGCGTCTCCCGAAGTTTGTCCTCCGTGGCCTCCACCATGTGGCTCAGCTTTTCATAGTCGGCCAAGCCCCGGATCATGTCCAAGATCACGCCCACATCGTTGGCTGTTGCACGGACTACGGTCTGGGATTGTTTTGTCATCGCGCGTTCGGCAGTGCGTAATAGCCCTTGCGGACCTGCACTTTCAAATCCTTGTTGTTTGCCTTGAGATCGATTTTGCGGAAGGAGCCATCCTTCTGGCTGTTAGTCGGCGTGTAGCCGATCAGATACTGGGTCCGCATCTCCTGCTGGATCTGCTCGAAGATCCTTTCGAGCGAGTTCTTGCGATCCACCTCGAACATGTGGCCACCGGTCTCCTCGGCCATGTGTTTGAGCACCCCCGCACCACCGGAACTCATATTGAAACCACCGTAGAATTGGCGGTCGACGTAGAGGATGCCGTAGATGATGGCGTCGGCCTTCTGGGCGGCCTCGATCGCATCGCGTTCGCGCAGCTTGCTGCCCTGGTCATCGCCGTCGGTGATTATGACGATGGCTTTCCGGCCTACTTCGTGCGCCAGCATGTCATTGGCCGCCACATAGACCGCATCGTAGAGAACAGTGCCGCGTTGATGGTTCATGGTGGGCACGGGACCGGAGTTGAGCCCGGAAAAACCCGCGTTCAGCTTCAGCCGCTTGAGTCCATCCTGGAGCAGGCGCGGTGAGCCGGTCAGGTCCTGGAGAAGTTCCGAATCGGCCCCGAAGCTGATCAGAAATGCGACGTCCTTCTTTTTCAGCACGGAGTCGAAGAAGGAACTCGCGGCGCGGCGCTCGACCTCAATCAGATTCTGCTGGCTACCCGAGACGTCCACCAAGAGGCCGAGCGTCAACGGGATATCGGTTTCACGCGAAAAATACTTGATCGTTTGGTGCTTGGCGTCCTCGGAGAGGTCAAAATCATCCTTGTTCAGGTTGTTGACCAAACCACCCTGCTTGCTGCGGACGGAGCAATACAGATTGACTACGTCAACATCCACCTTGATCGCATCGCCCAAGTCCTCTTCGGGCTTCTGGGGTGGATTTTGCTGGGCGACCGCGTAGGCGGCCAGAAGCGGCAGCGCAATCGCGGTCAAGATGGCGGGCAGACGGACGGATTTTCTCATAACATGGAAGGAACAGCTGTTCCGCTTCTGGGACGCGTGCCTGCACCAAAGTGTTTCGACAGACTCATGTCCACTCCACTCCAGCATCTCAAAAAAGACCCGGCCCTTGCAGCCATTATTGAACATTGGGGTGACTATGGCATCCGCTACCGCCCTCCGACGTTCGAGACGCTGGTACGATCCATTGTTTCGCAGCAGTTGAACGGGAAAGCGGCCTCGACCATCTTCGGACGGCTGCATGCCGCTGCAGGGGAGGAGGAGATGACCCCGGGCGGGATCTTGGCGCTGTCACCGGAAAGATTACGGGAGATCGGCCTTTCGGGCCAGAAGTCGTCCTATGTCCGTGACCTCGCGACGAAGGCACGCGATGGTTCGGTGGTATTCGAATCCTTGCCGGACATGGACGACGAATCGGTAATCAAGCATTTGACCGCGGTCAAGGGAATCGGTGTCTGGACCGTCCAAATGTTCCTGATGTTTGCGTTGCAGCGCCAGGATGTTCTCCCCACTGCGGATCTGGGAATCCGCACGGCGATGAAACGGGCCTACGGACTGCCCGAACTTCCAAAACCGGATGAGATGGTGAAGATCGCGGCACCCTGGGCCCCGCACCGCACGATGGCCTGCTGGTATTTGTGGCGCAGCCTGGATAATATGGGTGGTGCGGATCTAGGGTAATCGCCCAACAAAAAGGAGAGATCGCGTTTTGATCACAATTTGCGCTGTGATTGGTGCTCTGATTGGCTTTATTCCAGGCGGCACGTTCCTGCTGATACCTATGGAAATGTTCATGCTCTACAAAATTATGGACAGCCACAATGCGTTCGATCTAATGACGTTCATCGGCCTGCTAGTCCCAATGCTGACGATCAGCGCCTTTCTGAAGGGACTGGCAAGTTTCCTGCACGCTGTGCCGGTGATCGGCCAAGTGGCCAATTCAATCGTTGCGGTCGTGTTTATCATTTCGTTGGGCAATTTGGCCGAGCAGCACTATGCGGGCAAGGCCCAAACACCCCGCACCTCGCTTGGGCAGACCCGCGCGGGCCGCCAGTCAGACGACGATTTTTCAGCGCTGCAGCGGATAGCTGTGCACCAGCTGTAGGGACCTTGACCAGCGCGTTTTCGTGAAAAAGTGCGTCGTGATGTCGAAGACGTGCTCCAAGCCGAGTCCGGGTGCACTTAGCTCCTCGGTGGAGGCATCGTAGGACCAATAGACAAGCACCGGCGTCCCCACGATGTTCTCCCTCGGCACCAAGCCCCAAAAGCGGCTATCGTCCGAATTTTCGCGGTTGTCGCCCATCGCGAAGATGAATCCGGGCGGGACGACCAGTTCCCCGTTCACCACGTACCTTTCCAGCATGGAGGCTGCCTCAGGACGCAATCGGAGCATCGCGGCGTTCGACGGGAACGTGTCGCGGTACGGCACCGGCTCGCCTGGGACATGCTGGGTATAGGGCTCGTCCATTGCAACGCCGTTGAGAATCAGACGCTTGTTTTCCAGACGGACCCGGTCGCCCGGCAATCCGATGGCGCGCTTGACGTATGTCTGCTTCAAGTCGAGGGGATAGCGAAAGACGATGACGTCGCCCCGGCGCACATCGCGATAGGGGAGCAGGTGCTTGGTTACCGGGCTGGGAGGGGCATAGATCAACTTGTCCACCAGAACGTGGTCGCCCACCAGCAGCGAGCTTTCCATGGACCCGGTGGGGATCACGAAGGCCTGAACCAGCGTGGTGGTCCCGAACAGGAGCATCACCAACGTAACGGCCCACTCGCCGATGAATTGGCGAACCTGGGATGGGACTGCAATCGGAGTCATGTGTCTAAGGATTGGTACGAGTCGCCCGCACAAAACGTTCGCCCAACCAACGGATCCGTTCAATCAGCTCCGGCGGCTCCAAGACCTGGAAATCCATCCCCAGCAAGGCCAAGTACACCGACAGGGAGTCCAGGGAGCTGGCACCAGTCTCCAAAATGCAGGACGTTCCGTCGATGGCTTCGAGAGTGCCGAACTCCGGCGGCAAACGCTCGGCAACCTCCGCGGCCGACCCCAGAAGCACGACGCGGGCGCGGAAATCCTGCGGCGAATAGGCCACGCTCCGGGTCGCATAGGCGACGAAACCGCCTTCGGGCGGTTGGCGCACCGGAAACGAGCGGCCCTGCACAATTCCGGTCTGAATCCGGTCCAACCGGAAGGTGCGCCAATCCTCGCGGCCGGAATCCCACGCCACCAAGTACCAGCGCCGACCGGTATGTACCAAGCGATGCGGTTCCACTTGGCGCGAACTGGGCACCTTGTCCCGGTCCAAGTAGTCGAATCGAAGGGTGACGTGGTCCCGGCAGGTGGCGGCCAAGGTCGAAAGCAGTTCCGAATCGATGTTCGGTCCCCGGCTTCCAAGAGGGAGTATGAACGATTGCAGTGCCGCGACTCTTTGCCGCAACCGCACCGGGAGAACCTGCTGGACCTTTGCGAGCGCCCGGACCGAGGCCTCTTCGATGCCATTCACAGTACCGCTGGCTGCGGTGCGGAGACCCACGGCAACAGCCACAGCCTCATCATCATCCAGCAGGAGCGGGGGCAGATTAGCACCGGCCCCGAGTTGGTAGCCGCCGCCCGCTCCCGAGGTGGCGTTTACGGGATAGCCAAGGCTGCGCAGACGGTCGATGTCACGGCGCAAGGTGCGGGGCGTCACCTCCAGCCGTTGGGAAAGGTCGGAACCCGACCAGTACCGCTGCGATTGAAACAGCGCCAGCAACTGGAGCAACCGGGCCGAGGTGTCCAACATTCCATACCAGTTTGACATTCATTGCGGACAGAAGATGTCCGCAATAGCCGCTATTCTCCATCTGTGGGCGGCGTAACCGCAACTTGCGCACAGCCCCGGAGGAAGAATATGACATTCAGCGAAAGACTACTGCCCGAATTCGACGAAGAAGTGAAGAACACCCGAAAGCTCCTGGCATGCATTCCGGACGACCAACTGGAGTACCAACCGCATCCGAAATCCATGAAGCTTGGACGGTTGGCGACACACGTTGCCGAGTTGCCCTCATGGACCAACTACACACTGGACTTGGAGGTTTTGGACCTAACCCCGGACTTCAAGCCGAAGTTCGCGGGCTCGCGGGAGGAGCTGATCAAACTGCTGGACGAATCCGCCGCAGGTGCGCGGCCCAAGATCGAAGCGGCCACGGACGAGGACTGGGCCAAAACTTGGACGTTCAAGTGGGCTGGCGAAACGGTCTTTTCGATGCCGCGCGAGGCGGTGATGCGGGGCACGATCATGAACCACATGGTCCACCACCGGGCGCAACTGGGCGTCTATCTGCGGATGCTGGACGTGGCGATTCCAGGGATGTACGGCCCATCCGCCGATGAATCGATGGGCGGCTAGCCCAGACGGATCAATCGGGGTACGCCGCCGAAATTCCGGCGTAAATCCGGTCCAGCCATTCCAGATGTTCCGGCTTCATGAGCACGGAACGCAGACAGAGGACCGTGGGACGGTCCTTCACCAAGTCGGGCCAGCAGTCCGCGAAGAATTCGACGGGCAGCTGGATCAGGGCGAGGTGAAGGTCGTCCTTCGCGGCTTGGTCGAAGATTTCCTGGGATTTCACGGACGATTCGGCGGCGCTCACGGCACGGACGGCCCAAACAACGATATCTAGTTCCGGGATGGTCGGCACCACAAATCGGTCGTCGGTGCTGAGCAGGTGGGTCAAGCGCAAAGCAGCTCGGCGGGAAGCTTCCAGTCCAGAGGCGAATTCCCCGCCCCGCTCCAAAGGCAGTAAACGTTGGGTAGCCCACAGTGCAACGGCTGCGGCACCGGGGCGGGAGCATTCGAGGCTGATCTCGCCCAAATGCAGTACCTTGGACGAAAAATAGGTGTACGGGGAATCGTGCTTGTAGAGGACTCCGGTGCCCGGATCGCGGAACAGGATGCACCCGCAGCCGTAGGGCTGGAGTCCGTGCTTGTGGGGGTCGACCACAATGGAATCCGCTTCGGAGATTCGCGCAAAAGCGGCGGCCGCGGGGGCCGCCAGGTTGGAGGCGAGCCGGAAATATCCGCCGTAGGCTGCATCGACATGCACGCGGAAGCCGTATTTTTCCCGCAGGGAGAGGATGGCGGGAAGCGGATCCACGGCACCCAAGCCGGTTGTTCCGAGGGTCGCTACAACGGTTCCAACATCGCCCCCGGCCAGATTGGATTCCAAGGCCGCCATGTCCATCCGCCCTTGGGAATCGACAGAAACCTTTTCAAACGGAATCCCCAGGACCCCGGAAATGCGTTCGTGCGTGTAGTGGGCCTGGGTCGACGCAAGCACTTTGCGCCCTGGATGTAATCGGGATGCAACCCAGAGGGCCTCCAAGTTCGCCATGGTGCCACCACCGGTGAGATGGGCCAAATGCTCGCTCCATCCGAACATTGCGGCAATTTCGGCCACGGCCTCCTTCTCCATGGCGGAACTGGCGCGGCCACCGTCCAGTGCGTGGTTGTTCGGGTTGATCCACATCGCCAAAGAATAGGCGGCATGTGCCACGGGATGTGGCGGTTTCAACATCTGGCCCGCGTAGAGCGGATGGAAGTAAGGAAAATTGTCCTGCAACCGGAGCGCGGCTTCCGCAAGTACGGCGGCCATGCGATCAGCCCCGGGAATCGCCGGATCAAAGTCCGGCAGACGGGCAAAACCGGATTCCAGAATCTCGCAAGCACTCGGAATCGCGTTGACGCTGGTCTTGTCCAGTTTCAAATCAGACCTGCTTCCGGGGGATCAACACCTGCGCGGGAACTCCGAGTACCGTTGTCGACGGGGCGACGGCGCGCAGAACAGCGGAGCCCGCACCAACGACGGCGTTGTCGCCCACCTGCATGGAAGGCAGAATACAGGCGTGGCTCCCGAGGTAGCACGCCCGCCCGATGGAGGCGTTCCCCAAAATATCGGCGTGGGGGCTAACAGTGGTGCCTTCGCCGATGAAGGTATCGTGGCCAATGCATACACCCACGTTCACCAGCACAAAACGCTCGATTTTGGAATTCGCGGTAATCACAGCCATGGGGGCGACGATGGTGCCCTCGCCCAGATCCACGTTCATCCCGAGCACGGCGGTGGGATGGACCAGAGTCAGGAACCGGGCCCCTCGGTCGGACAATCCGCCACAGACGCGCAAACGGGCCTTCGGATCGCCGATGGCGGCGAGGAAGACCTCATCTTCGGCTGGAACCCAGGAATCGGGCGCACCGAGCACCGGATAGGGCACGTTCTTTCCTTCCAACGCCTTGGGATTGCCGTCGAGAAATCCCTCGACCCGCCAATCGGCCCCGACGGCGTGGAGCGCCCAGCTCAAAACTTCGCGGCCCAGTCCCCCGGCACCGACGATCAAACATTTCTTCATGAGGATTCCTTGTTGCTGCTTTCAATAGCGCCACTACCCATGAACACTGGCGCCGTGGCATGGCCCGCCCGGCTGATGTCGCGCCGACCGAAGACTGCAACCACGGTAAGGACGAGAATCTTGAGGTCCAGCCACAGGCTCTGGTTATCGACGTACCAGACGTCGAGTTGGAATTTTTCCTCCCATGTGAGGGAGTTGCGACCTTTCACCTGCGCCCAACCAGTGATTCCCGGCCGAACCTCATGCCGGCGCCGCTGGAACGCCGAGTATCGCGGCAGGTACTCGGGCAGGAGCGGCCGTGGACCCACCAGGCTCATGTCGCCGGTAAGCACGTTCAACAGCTGCGGCAGCTCGTCCAAGCTGGTGGAGCGCAGAAATTTGCCGAAGGCGGTAAGGCGGACCTCGTCCGGCAACAGTTCCCCATCGGGCCCGCGTTCCTGTGTCATGCTGCGGAACTTGCGAAAGCCGAACAGCTCGCCATCCCGACCAGCCCGGACTTGGCGGAAAATCACAGGCGTCCCCATCCGGGACCGGATCATAAAGACGAGGACGAGCAGAACCGGAGAGAGAATCAAAAGGCCGACTCCAGCCAGAACCGCGTCGATCACGGGCTTGAGAAGATTCCGGTAGAACATGGTCAGCGTTTGGCGGAATTGCGGTCGACTAGCTTCCGCATGATGTCCAGATACCGGTCTGCCAAGGCGTCGCGCCCGGCATTGGCGGCCACCCAGGCCCGACCGCTGCGGCCCATTTCCGCGCACTTTGCAGGACTATCGGCCATGGAGACGATGGCAGCGGCAATGGCTGCGGGGTTTTCGGGCTCGGCGAAAACGCCAGCCTTCGCCTCCTCACAGACAAGCTTGCGGGCTACGCCGTCAATGGCCAGCAGGGCGGGTTTCGCGCATGCCATATAGTCGAAGACCTTGTTGGGGTAGACCGTCCGGAAGGTGGGATTGTTTTGGAGTACGGCCAAGCCGAGGTCGCAGGCATTGACGATTTCCGGCATCCGCGTCTTCGGCTGGGGGCCGTGGAAGGCGATGTTGGTGAGGCCGCGCTTTTCGGCGTCCGCCGCCAAGGATGCCCGCAGTGGTCCGTCGCCGACACAGGCGATCAAGATATCGGGGCGGTTGCGGAGGAGTTCCGCGGTATCCAAAAGTTGGGAAACGGCGTTGGCGAGGCTGTGGGCACCGGCGTACATGGCGACGAAGCGGTCACCCCAGCCGAATTCGGTGCGGATGGAGTTGTTGCGCGGTCCGGGCACGAACATTTCCAAATCGGCCCCGTTGGGCACGAAGCAGATCTTGTCGGCAGTTGCGAGGCCCCGACGCTCGATGTCCTCTTGGAACGCAGGGGTCAGGACGTTGACCATGTCCGCGCTCTTGCACGCCATCTTTTCCAGCGCATAGAGGATCCGGGTAAGTGGGGCCGTGGCTTTGAGAACGCCGGTTGTGACGGCACTTTCGGGCCATAGGTCGCGCATTTCGAAGATCCACGGCACCCCGCGATGCGCCAAACGGGCGGCAACCCAGCCTGGGATGACGGCAATCAGGGGTGGGGACGTGGCAACCACCACATCGGGACGTTCCGCCTTGAAAGCGGCGGAAGCTGCGGATAGTGTGAAGCCGAAGAACGCCCACATCCGGCCCGCGTAGCTCTTGCCGTAGGTGTCGGGCACGTGGCTACGCAGAACGGTTACCGGACCGTCCATTTCCTTGGTGACCCACTTGCCCCGATAGCGCTCCGGCGATTGCCCGGTGCCGTGGTCCACGGTCCCGGCGATGACGGTGACTTGGTGGCCACGCTCGGACCACATCCGGGTCATCTCGTTGAAGCGCGAGCCGCCGAACATGCCGGGCATCAGGTAGTACTGGTGGACAACGAGGATTTTCAAGACGGAATCCCCCCGGTGAGGACTTCAATACCGGCAAAACGGCCATCCTGAATGCGGAAGCCGACACGCGTGCCCTCGCTTCCGACGCTCCATTGCCCGCCCGAGACCGAAATCTCCGGAGTTCCTCCGCACAAGACCGTGACCATTGTAATCGGCGCGGGGCCGGCCATGACCCCTGCGATGGACGGCGACGGCGATTTCACGCCATAGAAGCGGGACTGCCAGCCCCGTGGTGGAGTGCTGGACCCACTGACGACATCCATTGCGGCACAGGGGTGGCCTGCCATATCGAGGATGGAAACAGAAAACGGCCCGTTTGGAGTCTGCAGGGTCACGCGCGCGTCGAACGGAACGAATTCGTATGGATAAGCACCGGCCAGCCAATGGAGGCGGGCAGAGTGTTCGCCCTTGCCAACTACGGTGTCCACGACTATCCAGATGCCATCCTTCGCCATCAGCACGGCACGGCGGTGGATACAGTCGCGGCTCCGCTTGTAGCCATAGTGCTCTCCCTCGGCAAGGGTCCAGTTGGCTGAGTCCTCAAACCGGAGCAGATTTGCCTCCGTCCAGTACAGGGTTTTGAACTGGCGGAAGTGGAGCATCTGGTCCCGACCGTCGACCATGAGAGTATTGTGGCTTTCGGTACGCAGGAAGTGATTGTGCCAGAGCGGTGCCCCGTTATAGCGGTAGCTGCCGGGATCGATCAGCACGTTTTGGCCGCGCCACCAGACATCCAGATGGAGCATGTCGATCTGCCAGAACCGATCCAGAATGGTGCCGCAGCGGAATGCTGCGAAATGGGCCGGGTCGGTTCCACGGAGAACGTGGTAGCCGGTGTGCTGGAACGATACCGAGACCAGTGACCGTTTCTTTAGCGGGTAATCGAGAATCTGGGGGCCGACGAACCAGATTGCCATTTCGTCCCAGAGACCGAGCCCGTAAACGCGTTCCTTGCGGACGATGCAGCTAATTGTTTGGAGACTGGGGCGGAAATCGGGAAGATCGGCCTGGGCAAGCAGGATCGGACGCGAACCATCGTTGGCTCCATAATTCGGCAGCGCCCCGTCGGACTCGTTCTGGTGCGCGAGAAGGAAATCCAGCGAACGCTCCAGCGCCGAAAGCCAGGACTTCGGCGCATCGTCGCCGTTGGCTTTCGCAAAAGCCCAAGCCAGAACGTAGAGCTGCAACGCGACCCGGTGGTAGTTGTGGCCC
>CAITMP010000631.1 GCA_903893525.1 uncultured Acidobacteriia bacterium
CGGAATGTGGAAGCCGTGCCAATGGACCATCTCCGGGTCGCGGGTTTCATTCACCACCTCGACCGTGGTCGGCTGCCCTTCCTTCATCCGGAGCAGCGGGCCCGGAACCTGGCCGTTGTAAGCCAGAGTCTTGACCGTATGCTTCCGGCCCAGGTCCACGGTCACTTCGCTGATGCGCAGCGTGTGGTCGGGCGTTTGGGCTGCGTTTACGAGGGGAAGAGCCGCGCCGAGGGCAAGGATTTGACGACGGTTCATCATTTCGTACGCTTTATCCACGCGGCGATGTCAGTGATTACTTCGGGAGCCACATTGCCGGGCACGCGGTACTCCGCCGGAGTACTCTTCTGATCGGAACTGATGAAAAGATGGTTCAGGGCTGGATAGGCCTTGTAAGTCCCCGTAGCTCCCAAAGTGGCTTTCCAAAGACCAAAATCCGCCATGGTCACTTGGAAGTCGCGCTCCCCTTGCAACACCAGAACAGGTAGACCCGTCCGTTTGATGCTGCCCGGAGCATCATAGCCCTTCAGATCCAGCAAATAGGCACTGCGGAGCCCCATCACGACCGGCGGATTTTGCTTTCCGGGTACCAGTGATTTTACTTTTGAGACCTCGCCCTTCAATAACTCCAAGCGCTTCTGTATTTCCGGGGCTGACGCGCCACCAAGTTTGGCCACATAGGTGAACTGGTCCAATGTCACATCCTCAATCGGCCTTGCGTTGGCGGCCAGCAAGACGATACCCGCGAGTTTTGAGTCCCGCGCCGCAATACGCGGAGCCAGATAGCCACCCAGGCTATGGCCGAGCAAGGCAACATGCCCCGGATCGATGCCGGGTTGCGACCGCAGGAGTGCCAATGCCTGCACGGCATCGGCGACCGTTTCCTGCTCCACGGTGTAATCGAGGTCGGCCATCTTCTCCCCATACACCTTGGTGCGCTTGTCGTAGCGCAAAACCGCAATCCCCTGAGAGGCCAGCCCTTCGGCCAAATCCTTGAAAATACGGTTGGAGTAAAGTGTCTCGTCGCGGTCGTTCGGGCCTGGGCCGTGCACCAGCACGATTGCCGGAAATGGACCCGCGCCCTTCGGCATGGCCAGGGTACCGCTCAGCTTCCAAGGATCGCTTCCAATGGAAACATCCCGCTCGGCGAACCGGGCTCTATTGCTATAGGAGGGCTGCTGGCGTTGCGGCGGCAGGGGCGCTTCCGCCGGACGCAGGTAAAGCCCCGCTATCTGCGACGCCTCATTCACCGTCAACTGGATATTGACCGTTGTGGCGGCAAAGCGGCACGGAAAGCTGACCAGGGTATTTTTGCCTTCGACCGCCGTTACCGGGGTCCCGACACCGCCCAAGTTGCCAAAACTCTTGATCTCGACACCAACTTTGTCCCGCAGAAATTCCGGCGTCAACCTCTCGCGGCCCAACGGAGTCAACAAGGGCTGCAGCTCGGCGTACTTTGCGGCCAGGAGAAGATCCAAGGCTTGGCGGGCCGCCGCCGTGGGCTCGCGCCGGGATTGCGAAAACCCCAGCGCGGCACACAGAACCAATAGGACGGCATGCCTCAAGGCAGCGTGACCAACCCGCTCATGGTCATGTCATGGCCTAGATCCCAAATCGTTTCCAACTTGAGCGTCTTGGCGTCGTAAACCTCGATTTCATAACCCGCGCCGTACATATAGAGCTTCTTGCCATCGGCGGACATTCCGAAACTGAACCTGGAGCGGCACGGAACCTCGGCAGTCCGTGCAAGCTTGGTGGTTGGAACGTCAATCGCCCAGAACTCGCACCGCCGGTTGCCGCCCGTACCGTTGACGATCACCGAGTAAGCCTCCTTCATGTCGGGGGCGACACGAAGATAGGTCATTGCCATGGGAGCCGGACCGATCGGCTTGAAGTCGAACTTGCGTTTGTTGAGGTCAAAGGTCGCCAGACCGAAAACCTTGTTGTGGACGAATGGATCGGAGTAGGTGAAGAGCGAGACGCGCTGGTCGGCCTGGCCCAAGCCATCCTGGGTACCAGCGATGGCGAGGCCCTCCGCGTTGGGGGAGTCCGGCAAGCCGAGCGGGATCGTCTCCACCTCGCTGAAATCCTCGGCCTTGAGCACCTTCACGCTGGCACCGAACTGGTAGAGGTACTTGCCGTCGGGCGACACTTCGAACCCGCCGCCTCGTCCACCCCCTCCGCCGCCGCCACCACCAGCCGCACCCGCCTCGCCCGGACTGGGCTCGGTTGGCTGGTCGACCGACTTCACGATCTTCTGTTGCGCGATATCGATGATCGAATACTGGGCCTTCCCGATCTCATAACGGTCGATCAGCTTGGAGTACTTCGTGGTGGTGGCGTACAGAAACTTGCCCTGGGGATCGGGAGCACCGCCCTGGGTCCGGTACTTGTGGGTCGAATCGTTCAACACGAAGTGGCTCAGGACCTTGCGGGAGGCGATGTCCACGACTTCGAAGCCCGAGTGGTCGTTGGTGAACACATAGAGCAGCTTCTTGTCATGCGACATCCGGATATTGGTCGGGAGACCCGTCTCCAGCTTGATGGTGTCGACGACCTTCCCCTGTGCCTCGTCAATGACGAGAATCACATTCGGATAGGAGCCACTGAAAAGGGTACCCGCGCACAAAACGGCGCAGGTCAACGCAAACAACGCCAGTAGTCGTTTCATAGTCCTCCTTGGGTTTTGCCTGTCGGTTGAACGGACGGGTCTTCCTATGGGAAGACCAGATCCAAGTTGCGCCAATCCTTGGTGGCCGTGGCGCACTTGCTCGCCCAATCGGGGTAATTGTTGAGGTGGTCGGGAACCTGCGCGGGCCAGAAGCACGTGACGTAGCAATCGTAGATGTCACGTTCGACCGGTTGGCAGAGTCCGGCGGTTCCACCGGCGGAATCGACCTCCCAACCCGGTGAAAACGCGAGCGCGCAACCCATGGGGACGTGCGGGCGTTGCTGCGGCTGGTTCTGCAGGGCGACGATGTCTTCGTCGAGTAGCGGATCGCCAGCGGCTTGCTTTGCCGCCGCGACCTGCATCGACGACACGATGCCGTCGATGCGCCGGGCCTTTCTGTTCAGGCTTTTCAGGTGTTTCAATTCAGTGCCTTCCTTTCGGCAAATTGTTCGAGGAACTCCGGATTGTGGGCACTGATGGTGCCGTAGATCCGTAAACAGGTGTCGGTCCAATCGCGAATCCAGTCGCAATAGTGGAGATTGGCGTGGCCGGTGTCGCCGTAGCGGACGAAGGCTTCGTGGTGGCAGCCTCCGGCGCACAGCGGACGGGCCCAGCAGGTTTGGCAGTCGTATTTGTTGTTGACGTGCCCGCGGTTGAGGAAGTCGGCCTGCTTTTCCCGGTCCACGCCGGTAGCAATGTTGCCGAGGGAATGGGTGTCGGAATCGACGAACCGGTGGCAGGGTGCGATGTCCCCGGAGGGGCCGACGCCCAGGAGGCCCAGCGCCGCGCCGCAAGGGTGGGATTTATTCACACCCTGGATAAGTTCGGCAATCGTGTCGCTGACGTTGGAAAATCCATGCATTTCGCCACGGAGGGCGTATTCGAGATATTCGTCGGCCAGCTTGTGGAAGTCGTCGAGGACGCCATCCATGCCGCGCTCGTTGATCGAGTAGAGCCGATCCGGAGAGGTGGTCACCGGCGCGAACCCAACCTCATGGAAGCCGAGGTCGTGCTTCAAGTGCTTGTAGATCCGCAGAACATCGGTAACGCCATTGGTGAGCGTCACCCGCGCGGTGATTGGCCGGGTCCGATGGCCCTGGATGAGCGCCTTCACGCGGGGGGCGATCATGTCGTAACTACCCTTGCCGTTGGAAAATACCCGGAGTTTGTCGTGGAGGTCCGCCGGACCATCCATGCTGACGGTAACGCCGATCTTGTTCTCGGAGAGGAACTCGATGATGGCGGGAGTCAGCAGCGTGGCGTTGGTGGTCAGACTGAAATCGATGCCCCGGCCCTGCTCCGTAGCGCGCTCGGTGGCGTACGTCACCACCTGCTTCAGCAGCGGGAAGTTCATCAACGTCTCGCCGCCGAAAAAGGTGATGTGGACGGTGTTGCGGCCGCTGGATTGGGACAGCAGAAAATCGACCGAGGCTTTGGCCGTGGGCAGGTCCATGAATTTTGGCTTGCCCTCGGGAGTTGCGACCTTGTCCTCACCGAACTCGTAGCAGTACGTGCAGGAGAGATTGCATTGGTTGGTCAGGTTCATCACCAGACTCTGCAATGGAAAATCGGCGGGCGGGGGATCGAGGGGCGCTTTGACGTAATCCTGGCCGACGATGACGCGGGCACGGGATAGTTCCGTCACCAGCTCGTCGGCATCCGCGTACGAGAAACCCTTCGCGGCCACGCGTCCCACCAGATCGTCGTGATCGGACTGGCCACTCTTCAGCAGTCCGATGACGGTTGCCACCGCCTCGTCCATCTCAAAAATGGCTCCGGCCGGCACCAGATAGAGGAAGCGCCGTCCGCCCCCTTCAAACTGGTGGAATTCGCCCAGGGTATACGTTTGGGTTGCAGTTGCGGTCATCGGGAAACCTCGGGTTGATCCCAGCGGATGTAGGTCGGTACGGTGACGATGAGATAGGACTTGGCGTTGAGCGGCTTGCCGTCCTTGTCCTTCTCGTTTTTGGCGGTGGCGACCACCCAAACATCGCCGTAGTTGTTGCGTCCGAACTTGCGCTGCGGGTTGGGGCCGTCGATGTTCGGGGTAAACAGGCCGGTGTTGCTCAGGCTGCCGACGAATTCCTTGTCGTCGTCGCCAAGAACGGCGTAGAACTCCTCAACGGACCAAGTGACGTCGATGGGGCCAATCTCCACGTCGTCGGCGGTGCGCGGTTTGCCGTCCGCGCCGCTGCTAAAGGCGATGGCCTCCCACTGCTGGTAGCCACGCGGGTGGACGTCCTTCTCGTCGCCACCGAGCCGGGCCAGGGCTGTTTCGGGCATCACTTTGATGTAGTCGATTTTGTCGTATATGGCGAGCGCACCTTCCAGGATGGCCGACCCCAGAACCAGATCGCGCTTGCCGGCAACGGCCTTTTCCGCAACATCGACGGTGGCGACGATCTCGGTCGTCGAATGCGAAACAATCGATTTCACGGTGACGCCCGAGCCGAATTCGAGATCGGAGGCCTTTACTTGTGCGGGCAGCGAGTTGCCGATGATGCGGACCTTTTGGCCCAATGAACCGGCCTTGAGCGCCGGGTGGTCCAGCGTTAGTAACTGGGGATCGGCGGAGGCCTTGCGGAGCTTCACGTCCACGCCGAACTCGGAATATTCGCCCCAGAACCAGCGGCCCTCGGCCCAAGTTTGGTCGGGCGAGATCCACATCGCCTCGCGCATTTCGCGATTGAGGTCGTCGGGAGCGGGTTTTGCAGGTAGTGTGGCACCGGCGGACCGGCCGCGCCAGGAGTATCCGGTGTAGACCAAGCCGGTGCCCGTGCGGGAGATCGCGGTACCGCCGAGGACGGGCTGCATCTTGACCGTGGTCTTGAACTCGTCTTCGGTCGGACCGGCAGTTACGGTCAATTCCCCGGTGTAGTTGCCCTTGCCCGGGACGTGCGCCGAGACCAGCCATTTTCCCGCAAGCCGGGGGGTGCGCATCCGGGCCTTCCATGCTGCCCATTCGGGCGTGTGGAGACCGTAGCTCTTGGCGAGGAAATCGAGGCTGATGTCGAGCGAAACCGGAGCGGCCGGAGCAGCGGCTGCTGCAGGCGCAGCACCGAAACCACCGGTAGGCGGAGCTCCGCCACCCGCCCCGGCACCACCGCGTCCGAAGCCATTGCGTCGGAATGCGGAGTCGGCCTGCGGATAAAGCGCGGAGTGCATGTCAGCCAGCAGAGTCCATTCGGTCTTGGTCCTGTGCCACTGGAAGGGTCTACCCAGCGCATGGCAGGTATTGCAGGTGGAGCGCACGGATTCATTCGGATTCGCCTCGTCCTGAATCCGGTGCTCGGTCATGTACATGACCGGCTTGGCCTCCTCCGGCGCCAGACCGTGGTTGTTGCTCAGGTACTTCACGATCATGCGGGCGTCAGCGGGCTGGAGCGTCAGTCCATTGAGCCGGACCATACGCTTGATCGCCTCCTGCCAGCCTTCGGGAGTGGTACGGGTCCAGGAGATTCGGCTCAGATTGCCCTTGTCGTCCTTGGCGTGGCAACTGGCGCACTTGGCGATGGTCAGCGGGTCTGTGACGGGAATCCCCGGCTCCGATTCCACTGCCGGACCCGTGCGGGCTGCCGTACCACCGGCGCGTCCGCCTCCCCGGCCCTGTCCGTAGCTGACGGGAGCCGAGGCAAGGAGCCCGATTGTAGCCGCGAGTGCAAGTACGTTACTTCTGCTGGGCATATTTAGAATGTAATCCTCCCGGTTATCTGGAGACTGCGCGGGCCGCCATTTTCCTGCGACTGCAGGCTGGTGATCTGCCCGAAACTGGACGCGCTGCTGAGGTTCAAGGCAGGTGACCCGTAGTTGGGGTGGTTGAAGGCGTTGGAAACCGCACAGCCCACCTGCAGGGAGGCCGACTCCATCAGCTTGACCGTCTTGAACAGCGAGATCGAAACCGCTTGTGTCCCCGGCCCGACCACGGAACCGATTGCCGAGTTCCCGCCGCGGCCGATGTTGTTGGCCGGAATCGCGAAGGCCGCCGGATTCACCCAGTTGCGGATGGTCTGGCTGCTGGGCATGGACGAGACCCCTGCGGCGATGTCGGCCCGGCCCGCACCTTCCAAATTGGGGAAATTCGTTCCCATCGGGTCGGCACCGGATGCCGTAACCGTCAGGAAAGGCCCGGTCTGCATGAGCAGAACGCCCGAAAGCTGCCAGCCCCCAACTACTTTCTCCACCAGCGGGTTTGCCGTGTTCAGGAAGCTGTGCCCGCGACCGAACGGCAACTCATAGACGAAGGTGCTCAGGAACCGGTGCCGATGGGTGAAAGCCACATTGCCATAGTCGAGGCCAATATTCTGCGGATCGGTGACTCGTCCGCCCGCCTCGCCCGTGAAGCCTGTGGGTGCGTAACCCGCTCCATTGCCGAGGTTCTTGGCGAAAACGTAGGAATTCTGGAACTGCAGACCCTTCGAAAACCGCTTGTTCAACGCAAAGGTGGCGGCGTTGTAATTGGTCCGCGCGCCATTCACGTATTGCGTGATGTGCGCCCAGATCGGGTATGGAGCCGAGTTCTTCACGGAGTTGAATCCACTGGTGTTCGCCGGAACTTGGTTCACGTTGATGCTGTAGCCTATGTCGGAGCCATGGCTTCCGTCATAGCTGGCGCGTAACGCCGTCTGCCAGCCCAAGTCCCTTTCCACAGTCAGATTCCACTGCTGTACATATGGATCTTTATAATGTAGGGCACTTGAATACTCGAAGGTGGCGACGCCCGGCTGGGATAAATTGGACGGGAAAGCATAGGGGAAGGCAAAGGCGGGCTTGCCGTTCACGATGCTATTCGTGTACGAACCAACCTCGCTGGCCGCCACGGCCCAACCTGCTGTGATCAGGGCGCTGAGCAGGGTTTCGACGTACTTGCCGTAGCCACCCCGGATCACTGTTTTGTCGTTGCCGAAGGGTCTCCAAGCGAAGCCGATGCGGGGAGCGAAGCCGGTTTTCGAGGAGTAGTGCAGGCTCTGCGGAATCCCTGCCTTGGTGGCCGTGATGATGGGGGTCGGCGCGATGGAGGCCGCGAAATCCGGGTTGATCCACTTCATTCCCGCGTCCGGCACCACAACCGCGCCGTGCACCGTCACGCCACTGACCACCGAAGTGTAGTCCGTGAGGAAGTTGGCCAGATTGTTGAGCTTGTCGTTGAACGGCGGGTGGTATTCCCAGCGCAAGCCGTAGTTGACGGTCAGCCGGGAGGTCACCTTCCAATCATCCTGCACATAGAAGGCGTAGGAATTGCCGTACGAGGAGGTATCGCCATTCTTGACTGTGGCTACTCCCGTTGAGTCGGGCACTCCCAGGAGGAATGACGCGTACGCATTGCCGATCAAGCCGCTGGTGACCGAGTTGTTGAAGGTGTAGGTACTGGACCGGTTGCTGGCAAAGACATTGTTGAAGAAGGCCGTCATGTGCCGGTAATCGCCGCCAAGCTTCAGGGTGTGTCTGCCATTGATAAAGGTGATGTTGTCGAGGACCTGGGAGGTGTCCCCTCTGGAAATCGAGGATGCCCCGAAGGCTCCTGTCTGGAAACCAGTGATCGAGAAGGACGGGCCGCCGCTGCCCGGAGGCGGATCGGGGATGCCGGTCAGCCCAAGTGCGTTGATGGTGGCGGTTGCCACAGTCTTGTTTCCCGTCGCCGAATGGATGCCGTTGAAGCCGGCGCGGACCTCATTGATGAGCCGCGAACTGATCACGAAATTGTGGGCTGCGGTAAGGCCGAAGTCATTTTCCGGCGCGTTGGTGGCACCGGCGAAAACGGAGGTTGTGGGGGCGCTCAGCACGGCTCGGCGCTTGTAGGTGAAACGGGCGAAGGCGGACTGCTTGGAGTTGATGGTCTGGTCCAGCCGGATGTCGCCTTGGTTGCTGGTGATCGGCGTCGGGAAATTCCGGGCGTAGTTGCCCGAGAGCGCACCGGGAGCGCCGGTGTTCGGCAGAGGGTAGTAAATGTCCAGCGCTTTCAAGGAGATGGGCGAAATCCGGGATACGGGAATGATGTTCCCCGGAAACGGACTCCCGGAAAGCGGATCCTTGAATGCCTTGTAGGCGGACAGGTCGCCCGCGCGGAGGGCGGCGGTGGGAACACTTTGGTTGAGAACGGACTCCTTGGCGAGCCGCAAACCTTCGTAACTGGCAAAGAAGAAGGTCTTGTCCTTGCCGTGGTAGAGGCCCGGCACGTTGACCGGTCCGCCGCCGTACCCGCCGAAATCGTTCATGTCGAGCTTCGGCACGGTGCTGCTGAACAGGTTGCGGGCGTTGAAGGCGGTATTTTGGAGGTTCTCGAAGATGCCGCCGTGGTAGCGGTTTGTTCCTCCGCGGGAAGTGGTCGTGATATCGCTGACCCCACCGAACTCCGCCGCGTTGTTGATTTCGCTGACCCGGATCTCCGCAATCGCCCCGAAGGAGGGAAAAAGCTCGCTGATGGGCGAGCTGTTGCGGGGGCTGACGCTGCTGATGCCGTCGATGCTGACCGACAGCATGGAGGGCTTGGCACCCGCGACGGAGATATTGCCGCTGCCGTCGGTCTGAACCCCGGCTTGGGTTGTCAGAGTCGAAATGGGGCTGGTGGAGCCACCGCCGCGCGACCCGATGGCGATGGGCAGGTCCAGAAGTTCCTTGCCTGTCTTGGTGGACGAAATGCTGGAAACATCGGTGGTAATGATCGAGTCGGCCACTTCGCTGACGCTTACGGGTTGGGTCTGGGTGGCTACGGATAAGGATGCGTCCACGCGGAGGGTCTGGCGCGACGCCAGTTGGAGGCCCTTGAAGACGGCCTTCTGGAAGCCAGGCGATTCGATCTCGATTTCATAATTGCCGGGTTCCATATTCACCAGCGAATAGTTGCCGTCTGGACCGGCTACGGTTTTGCGCTGGGCGGCGGTATCTTTATTGATTGCGCTTACAACGCACGTTGGGAGAACGGCTCCGGAAGCGTCGGCGACTGTTCCGACGAAGGAGCCATATGTGGACTGCCCGAACCCAGGCGAAACAAAAGCCATCGCCATGACGAGCGGCAGAATCTTGAGAGTCAATACACTTTTATTCACAACCCACCTCCAGAAGAGAAGAGAAAATGGTTGAGGTTTGGTCCAGAAGACCGCGCCACCCAAACCGGGGGCGGACGGCGGGGAGCTGGACGTGGATCGAAAAGTGTCCTGACGGTGGACGGTGGGGCCCGCGTATATGGAACGTGGGGCTAGGCTGCCTGGTACTTCCTGCGTACCAAGTTCTGTGATAGTAGCAAGACCCCGCCTAGGCTGTCAATAGGACACTGCATTTCGATTTTTTGGGGTTGGTGACCGCAACTTGCGTGCCCCCGTTTGGGTTTGTCCTGAGTGGAGCTTGCCGCAATGAACGCGGCGGCGACATCGTCAAATTTCAGGAGATCCCCCACACATGAAGAAACTCATCGCGATGACGATCGGCTTTGGCCTCGTCCTCACTCCTTTCGCCGAAGCCGGCAAGAACAAGCCCGGCAAGCCCGGCAAACCCGGCAAGGAAAAGAAGCGGAAAAAGGTCGGCAAACCCGACAACAAGTAGTTGGTGACTGCGCGAATGGCCGGCGCTGGGTTACAACCCCGTAACAGTTGGTTCCGGCCATAAAGGCTGCGAAAATAGACTCATGCAACGTCGTGAGTTCCTAAGTTCCCTGGCGGCCGCCAGCGCGGCATCGGTTTTGCGGGCTGCGGGCCCGGAAAACAGGCCCGTGGCGGTCACCGCGGGTGACGTGATTCCCGGCCGGGCAATGCTGTGGGCACGCGCCGACGGTCCCACCCGGCTCCACGCCGCGTGGCGCACCTCCGGTTCCAGTTCGTGGCAGCGGCGGGTTGGCCCCTATTGCCTCGACGGTTCCGACTTCACAGGTCGCCTCGAACTGACCGATCTTCCCCACGGACAGCGGATCGAATACCAGATCCAGTTTGAGGACCTCAGCGCACCCGGCAAGCTGGCCGAACCACTTACAGGCTCCTTCCGCACTCCAGCACCCGGCCGCGACATTAAATTTCTTTGGTCCGGCGACAATGTCGGCCAAGGCTGGGGTATCAATCCCGACATCGGCGGCATGAAAATTTACGAGGCCATGCGCCGGACGGAGCCGGATTTCTTCATCCACTCCGGCGACACGATTTACGCCGACAATCCCCTCCAATCGACGGTGAAAGTGGGCGACGCGACTTGGCGGAACATCGTCACCGAGGAGAAGAGCAAGGTCGCCGAGACCCAGAACGAATACTTCGGCAACCATCGCTACAATCTGATGGACGCCAATTTCCGCCGTTTCCTGGCGGATGTTCCGCAGGTGTGGCAGTGGGACGACCACGAGGTGCTGAACAACTTTTCGCCTTCGAAGGATCTCAGCGACAACCCTTTGTACAAGGTGAAAAGCGTTCCGTTGCTGATCGCGAGGGCGCAGCGGGCTTTCCATAGCTACGCGCCTTTGCGGACGACACCGGAGGAATCCGAGCGTGTGTACCGCAAGATCTCCTACGGCCCGCTGCTGGACGTCTTCGTGGTGGACATGCGCACCTACCGGGGCCCGAACAACTACAACCTGCAAGCCGAGGCGGGCGAGGACACGGTCTACATGGGCAAGCCCCAGCTGGACTGGTTGAAGCAGGGTCTGCGCGATTCCAAGGCTGTATGGAAAGTGATCGCGGCGGACATGCCCATCGGATTGGTGGTGGCCGACGGCAAGGACAAACAGGACAGGCCGATTTTCGAAAACAGCGCGAACGGGGATGGTCCGGCGCTGGGTCGCGAACTGGAAATTGCGGACGTGCTCCGGTATATCAAGCGGCAGAAAATCCGTAACACCGTTTGGCTGACGGCGGACGTCCACTACACCGCAGCCCACTATTATGACCCGGCGAAGGCCAAGTTTACGGATTTCGATCCGTTCTGGGAGTTTGTGAGTGGTCCGTTGAACGCGGGTGCGTTTGGCCCGAACGCGACGGACAACACCTTCGGGATTCAGGTCGTGTACCAGAAGTGCCCGCCGAAGGGGCAGGGAAATGCGAGTCCCCTGACAAAGTACCAGTTCTTCGGCGAGGTCGGGATCAGCAATAAAACGAAGACACTGACGGTGACCCTGCGGGATTTGGACGGGCAATCGCTCTATAGCAAGGAATTGCTGGCGCACGGTTAGGGGTTGGAACATCAATTTTGCCCCTGGTTCGGGCCGGGGTGCTGGTCGCCGTGGCGCTTTTGCCACCTTTTAAGGCGGCGCGTACTGCGGTGGTCGGTGGCTGGCTTGGGTTTGTTCGGCAAATTTTTGAATTGGGTTGGAGCTTGGGTGGTGGTGGTTGGTTCGGCGACCGGGGCCGAATCGGGAGCCATGTCTTCGGGCTCCGGTATCTGGTCGGACTCGGCTTGGCGGTACTTGCGGTAGGCGATCAGGCTGCGGGCGGCGCGTTCGTAGGCTCGGGCGTAGCGGGTTTCGTAGCGGTGGAGGAGTTCGAAGGCGCGGTTTTCCTGGGCGAGGGCGGTGACGGCGAGGAAGCCGGCGGTGTGGCCGTTGCACGCGGGTATCGTCTGGGTGCGCATTTGGAGGGAGATACCGGCGGCCTCCATGCCGAG
>CAITMP010000632.1 GCA_903893525.1 uncultured Acidobacteriia bacterium
AGGCAGCCAGCGCCACGACAATGTTCAGGCCGGCCGCCACGTAGCTCGCGACCGCCATGTCGAAGACCCGCAGCAGGTAGAAGCCCGCGGCGAAACACCCGGCAACACCGCCGATGATGTTCGATCCATAAAGATAGCCCCACCAGGCCGGCGCTTCGGGCGTTTCGGCAACCCATCGGGAGATGGCGGGCAGGGTGGCACCCATCAATAGGGTCGGGGGCAGGAGGCACACGACACATGCAAGGCCCCGCAGCAGCATGTTGGGCAGTCCCGCGACTGCGGCGGAAACATACAGGTGCTCGACCAAGGGCAGCGCGAAGAGGACAACGATGCCGAAGAAGGCCGTCCCGCCTTCGAGGATCGCGTAAATTCGCAAAGCTCCAGTCCGGGAAGCTCGGACGCGGGAGAAATAGAGACTGCCCAAGCACATGCCACCCATGTAGGTGCCGAGCAGCACCGCGAGCGAGATGGCGCTGGAGCCGATCACCAACTGCAGCATCTGGAGCCAAACAATCTCATAAATGAGACCGGCAGCACCGCTGGCGGCGAACAGGACCAGCAAAAGGGGCAGCAATCGAGCTGGAGGAGGGGGGAGCTTGTGGGACGCTGGCAAGTGCAATCATACCAATGGCGGCTCTTGGCCCAAACGCCTAAGGCATCCAAATGACAGAGTTTTACGCTCGTGTTATGCCAGCATCGCCTTCCAGGCCGGTTCGTCCTTGCCAACCGCGAGCTTGTTCCCGCACCGGACCATCGGCAGACGGAGCAAATTCGGATTCTTCTCGATCTTGGCCAGCATTTCGGCGTCGGTCACCTTCATGTACTTCAGACCCGCATCGATGTAGGCCGTGCCTTCGGTATCGAGGAGTGCGGGCAGTCCGAATTTTGAAACAAAACGGCCGATCTCGCCGGGCGACATGGGTTTCTTCTTCAGGTCCACATAATGGAGCTGGATGCGGCGCTCCTTGAAGAAGCGCTCGGCCGCGCGGGACGCTTGGGAGCTGCTGATGCCGAAAATCTGTACGCTTACCGCCTGGGTGGCCATTGCTCCAATTTTCCCAAACCGGGGCCCGTACAACGGAAACGGGGGTGCGATACCGTAGTAGCTGATGCAGACGCGCCAACTGGGAAACAGCGATTTGATGATTACGCCCCTCGGAATCGGGGCTTGGGCGATGGGCGGCGGGGGCTGGGCGTTCGCCTGGGGACCGCAGGACGACGACGAGTCCATTGGTGCCATCCATGCGGCGCTCGACAAGGGAATCAACTGGATCGACACCGCCGCCGTTTACGGGCTGGGCCACTCCGAGGAGGTTGTCGCCAAGGCATTGAAGGGGCGGTCGAACAAGCCCTACGTATTCACCAAGTGCGAGCGCACCTGGGGTGAGGACCGCCAGATCCGCAAGGTGCTGAAGCGCGATTCGATTCTTGCCGAGTGCGAGGCCAGCCTGCGCCGACTGCAGGTGGATACGATCGACCTCTACCAGATCCACTGGCCGGAACCGGACGAGGATGTGGAGGAGGGCTGGACGACCTTGGCCGAGTTGCAGAAGCAGGGGAAAGTACGCTGGATCGGGGTTTCCAATTTCAACGCCCAACAGCTGGCGCGCGCCCAGGCGATTGCGCCGATCACCTCGTTGCAACCGCCGTATTCGATGATCCAGGCGGACATTGAGGCCGACATCCTGCCGTTTTGCGCGGCGAACAACATCGGGACGATTGTGTATTCGCCGATGAAGTCCGGCATGTTGACGGGCGCGATGACGCGGGAACGGATCGCGACTATGCCGGAGGACGATTTCCGGAAACGGACCCCGAATTTCCAAGAGCCGCTGCTCACGCGGAACTTGAATTTGGTGGAAGTGCTGCGGGAAATCGGGAATGCGCATGGGCGGACGCCTGGCGAAGTGGCGATTGCCTGGGCCCTGCGTCGGCCCGAGGTTACGGGAGCGATTGTGGGCATGCGTTCGCCGAAGCAGGTGGACGGAGTGATCGGGGCAGCGGAATTCCGGCTGTCGGGTGGGGAAATCGAGACCATCGCGACCGCGCTGGCAGCGTAGGAGGAGTTTTGGGAGACAGTAGGAACCCGTTCGCGGCACACGGCTACCGGTTCCAACTGTCTCCTCCCCGACCGGCGGAACATGTCAAGCGCTTCGACCCCGAAGCCGAATTTACTGAGTATTGTTGTCCGGGGTCTTTGGTCTATTGATCCGCCTCCGGGCCGCGCGCAGATCCCGGTATTCATTGCGGTAATCCAGAGTGGTCCCCAAAACTGAGACAACCGGTTAAGGCTCATTTTTCAGAGAATGGAGAATTGAGTTATGGGAGCGTCTCGAAGGCTGTTTACGAAAGAGTTCAAGCTGGCCGCCGTCAGGC
>CAITMP010000633.1 GCA_903893525.1 uncultured Acidobacteriia bacterium
CACAGCCCACGTGGACTGCCCCCATGGCCGATTGTTCCTCCCGCCTCCATCTACAGTGAAACCAAGATATTCTGACAGTAGGACCCAACCGATGACACTGGACGACCTCCGCACCCACAAGCGCGCCGCGATCCTTGCCATAGCGGCGATGCACGGCGTCACCGCAATCCGGGTCTTCGGCTCGTTCGCCCGCGGCGAGGCACGGCCCGATAGCGACCTCGATCTCCTGATCGAGCGCGGGCCCACCCGCACCCCATTCTTTCCGGGTGGCTTCATCGCGGATCTGGAGTCGGAGCTTGGACGCCGAATCGACGTCACAACCAGCGCCGCCCTGCATCCCGTACTGCGGGATCAGGTTCTTCGGGAGTCGGTCAGCCTTTGAAAACGGACCTGCTGTAGATCGAGCACATTCTCGAATGCATCCGAAAGGTTGAGGCTTATGTTTGGACGGATTTTGGCGAGGCGGCCCGCAGCGCATTCGAGCGCAACCCGATGGCGCAGGACGCGGTAGTCCGCAACCTCCAAGTTCTGGCGGAGTCCGCCGGAAGAATCAGCCGCGACAACCAGTTGTCCGAGCCCGCGATCGCTGAGTGCACACGTCTTGCTCTCGGAGTCTGCATGACAGCCCCCAACCCCACCCTGTGGTGGACCCCGTTTTCCGGACAGCATGACCCGCGAGTTCTGTGATGTCTCCCAAATGCCCAGTTCTCTCGGGGCGGGCGGGCTCGGCCCCACTCAAGCGTCAATCCGGGCTGACGCATTCTAAGAATCTTAGGAATTTGCGCGACATCTGAAGCCAAGCCTCGTTTTATGCTACCCTGTCTGCCATGTGTGCAAACTGTGGCCATTCACACGATGATTCCACTTTCTGCCGAACCTGTGGATGCGGCGAATTTAAGTCCATTCACGCAATTTCGGGTAAAGGCGATCCGGGTGTGGGCTGGGAGACACTCTGGATCTGCGTCTTTCTCTTCGCGACATGGTACGCCCTGACGACGAAAGGCTGGGTTCTATACGCGTATTTGGCAATTCTTGCCTGTTGGCTCGTGTATGGCGCGGTCAATATGGTCCGCGGGTTGGCAAGCCTCGCTCGCGATCTCGTCCGGCATCCGATCCGGACGCTTTTCTCGATTGCCTGCACGATCACCTTCAGCTTGATGGTGTTGTATCTGCTGGCCTATGTCATCAATAACGGTGGACCCATGCGCCTGCTCCTTCGAATCTTCTAGCTAATCTAATTTGAGGAGTGCCTTTTTGAATCCTCCAAGGATCACCAAACATTAGCTTCATTACCTACTTCACAAAAACCAACTGCCCGAAACGCGCCGGGGCATGGGGATTCGGACGCGGCTGAACCGGATCGGACCAACCGCTCATCCGCCGGTTGGGCTCCACGCCGTCCTACCGATTGATATTGGCCGTCCAGACGGTGCCGGGTCTGGGCCGCTTCGAATCGGTGGGCGAAGCTTTTCTGTCGTCACCCTCGTCGAATGCCTCCCCGTGGGCTGACGTTGCAGTGAGTAACGAGTTCAGAATGGCCATCAATTGGCACAGAGAATGGTCGACCAGCTTCGTGTTCAACGTCGTAGTGAAAGCCGGGTGGAATCTCGAAGCAGAATCGAAACGATCTCTCCCCGGCTCGGTCTTCCTGAGTTCGAGCGTGCTTAGACGGATCAACTTTATACCGTCGGCCGTCTGCGTCAATCCACGAACGCTGCCCGTCTCTATCCTTCTTTCTGTGCTCTCTCTCGACCGCTTCTAGTAGCGCCTTGGCACGCGTGATCCCCTTTTCGGAATAGGCGTCGCAAGTGTGCCAGTACTTGTCAGTTCTTTTATTGGTTCGGAAGACGGTCGGCGGCAAGAGCAACGCATGGCGAAGATCAGATGGGCACAATTCGGCTAGCCACTTCTCGTCGAGCGAGATGATTTCCCGAAGGCGAGCCTTGAGATCCTCCCATTTCACGTCCCGCAGTGGCTGCCATAGTCTCGCCACGTGCACACGGCAGTCGAATTGAAATTGATCTTGGACCTTTTTCCACTCGCGACTCGCTGGGACAACAATGTGCGTCAAACCAGATCCAACACTAGCCTTGAGATCTCGAAGCTCGCCATCGCTGTACTGGGTGTGCTCGTTTGTACTGGTCGGAATCGCGCTGAAGCTATGCGGGTCCGGTACCGCCTCCTGCCAATCGCTGGAATGGTCCTTCAGCCGTCTATGGGTGCTTAGCGGCAGCCCGAACAGGAGAACCTTCATCCC
>CAITMP010000634.1 GCA_903893525.1 uncultured Acidobacteriia bacterium
CCGACCTGAAGCTGTTTCCAGGTATGACCGCGAACGTTACGATCCTAACCGGCCACCGGGCGAATGTTCTCCGGCTGCCGAAGACGGCACTCCGGTTTCGTCCGCGCAGCGCGTCCGGTCGACCCCAGGCGGTCGCGGGTGGCCCCGGGGCCGTAGTTTATGTGTTGAACGCGAAGGGGGAGCCCGAGGCGGTGCATGTGACTACCGGGCTCTCGGATGCAAACCGGGTGGAACTGGTGGGTGGCGGCGTGGTGGAGGGGCAACTGCTGGTGACCGGCTCCGCGGTCAAGCCTGGCAGCGCGCCAGCCTCCTCGGGCGGCGGCAGGCGGCTGGGTTTTTGACATGAGCTCACGAAAGGTTTGGGCCAGCGTACGGATCGCCCTTCGCGCCCTCCAGATCAACCGGATGCGCTCTGCGTTGACGATGCTGGGGATCATCATTGGCGTTGCGGCCGTGATCGCCATGGTCGCGGTGGGTTCGGGCGCGGAATCCCGGATCAAGGAGCAGATTGCGTCGATCGGCAGCAATCTCATCATCGTCTTGTCCGGGTCGGTCTCCACATCGGGAATGCACATGGGAACCGGGAATGCCCAAACGCTGACTGTGGACGACGCTCTTGCCATTGGCCTCGAATGCGACGCAGCAGCACTGGCAGCACCCGCCGTCCGGGGTGGGGTACAAACCGTGTTTGGCAACAACAACTGGGGCACCCAGGTTCTGGGTACCACGCCCGATTACCTGCCGATCCGGGATTTGGCGATCGACCAGGGCGCAACGTTCACCGATAGCGATGTCGAGGGTTCGACGAGGGTGGCGCTGCTAGGCAAGACCGTGGTGGACAACCTCTTCAACGGTGAAAATCCCGTAGGCCAGATTATCCGCATCAAGAAGGTTCCCTTCACCGTGGTGGGGACGCTTGTGCCGAAGGGGCAATCGCCGACCGGCCAGGACCAGGACGATGTGATTCTGATGCCGGTGAGCACCGCGAAGAAGAAGGTGATTGGGGGAAGCCAGGCCAATGCGGGATCGGTGGGGCAGATTCTGATCCAGGCGCAGGATGGGCGTACCCCCGAACTTCAGGATCAGATGAAGGCTTTGCTGCGGCAGAGGCACCACCTTCAAGCGACCGAGGACGATGATTTCAACATCCGCAACATGGAGGAGGTCTTCCAAGCGCAGGAGAGTTCCGCGCGGGTGATGTCGATCCTGCTGGCGGCCATCGCCTCGGTCTCGCTGATTGTGGGCGGGATCGGGATCATGAACATCATGCTGGTTTCGGTGAGCGAACGCACCAAGGAGATTGGTCTGCGGCAGGCCGTCGGGGCGAAAACGCGGGACATCCTGAGCCAGTTTCTGGTGGAGGCGGTGACGCTCTCGCTCGTCGGAGGTGCCATCGGGATTGCGCTGGGAGTGGGGGCAAGCCTGCTGATTTCGTATTTTGCGGGCTGGTCGACGGTCGTCAGTCCCGTGTCGGTGTTGGCGGCCTTCCTGTTCTCGGCCATCGTGGGCGTGTCATTCGGGTTCTACCCGGCGCGCAAGGCCGCCTACATGGATCCGATTGAGGCCCTCCATTATGAATAGTGTGAACATGATCGAAGTGGCCGCACTGTCCAGGACCTTCACGATTGGCGACATGTCGGTTCAGGCGCTGCAGGACGTGACGCTGCAGGTCGCCCGCGGAGATTTCGTCGCGATCATGGGCCCTTCGGGCTCGGGGAAATCGACATTCATGAACATTCTGGGCTGTCTCGACAAGCCGACGTCGGGCGTCTACCGGCTGGACGGAGTGGCGGTGGAAGGCATGGGGCGCGACCAATTGGCGGAGATCCGCAACGGCAAGATCGGTTTTGTCTTCCAGCAGTTCAATCTCCTGGCACGGACCAGTGCCATAGAAAATGTGGAGCTACCCCTGTTGTACTCGGCGGACGACCCGCCTGATCGGAAGGAGCGGGCGCTGCGTGCCTTGGAATCGGTGGGACTGGCCGACCGGGCTCACCACCACCCCAACCAGCTTTCCGGCGGGCAGCAGCAGCGCGTCGCCATCGCGCGTGCGTTGGTGAACAATCCACAGATCATTCTGGCCGACGAGCCGACCGGTGCGCTGGATTCGAAGGGCAGCTTGGAGATCATGGCCATCTTCCAGCAACTGAACAAAGTGCAGGGGATCACGACGATGCTTGTCACGCACGACCCCGACATCGCCACGTATGCGCGGCGCAACATCCACTTCAAGGACGGGCGGGTGGTGGAGGATGTGCGGATTTAGCGGGGCTTGAACCGCTCGTCGATCTCGACCTGGTAGCCGCTCGCCAGCCGGTTGGTTTCGTTGGCCATTCCCGTTACGGCCATCACTTCGGCGAACATCGCGTCCGTCATTCCGGCCTTGCGCGCCGCCGCCGTGTGGGAGGCGATGCAGTAACCGCACTGGTTGGTGGTGGAGACGGCGACGTAGATCAATTCCTTGGTAAGGGGGTCGAGCGTGCCGCCGGGGCCCATGATTTCCTTGATCGACTCCCAGGTTCGGCGCAGGGTCGCAGGGTCATTGGCGAGAGCCTTCCAGAAGTTGTTGATCCAGTCGGTCTTGCGGGTGGCCATGATGTCGTCGTAGACGGCTTTCACTTCGGGCGTCGCGTCGTCGTATTCGATGTATCGCATTTAGATAAACCCCAAATCCGATTGCTGGTTGAGGTCCAGCAGGTAACCCTTCTTCCCGACGTTCATAGCAGACGTGGGCCCCAGCTTTTCCCCCGCTCCGGCCGCTTCGTGGATGTGGCCGCAGAAGAAGTATCGCGGCTGCTCGCGCTGGAGGAAGGCTCGGATGGACCGGCTTCCGGCGTGCCGCAGGTTGGTGATGCGGTCGAGCATGGTGCTGTAGGGCGGCGCGTGGCAGATGGAAATCATCGGCTTGAGGCCGTCGAAGGCGTGGAGTCGGGTTTCGAGTTCGGCTTCCGAGTATTCGCCGGGGGTATCGAAGGGGGTTGGGTTGGAGTAGCCGAGGCCGGAGACGTGGAAGCCTTGGACTTCAAACGTGCCTCCGTGGAAATCGTGGAAGCCGAAGTGGGCGCAGAAGTCGGTGATTTGCTGTGCGGATTCGTGGTTGCCGGGTAGAACGTACACGCGGTCGGCGCGCTTGCGCATCAGTTCGCCCATGGCGTCGAGGTTCCGGCCGAAGTTCACCAGATCGCCCGCGCAGATGTAGTAGTCGGCGTCGATGCCCATCAGGCGTTCGAGGGCACGGGCGTCGCCGTGGATGTCGGAAAAGATAAGGATCTTCAAATAGGCATTGTAGCGGTACTATCCCTTACTTTTGGTGTTCCAAAATGGGACGGGGCCCGATACACTGGGGCCACTATGCGTAGTGTTCCAGTGGCGTTGGCGATTTGTGCGGCACTTTCGCTGCAAGTCGGGGCAGTGGGGGCGGAAACACCCGGCGGGGGCCGGGGGGTGTTCCAGAGGTGGTTCACGCTGCTGGTGGAATCGAGGTATTACGCCCACAAGAATGTGCCGGACCTGGTGGACGGGAACAGTCTGGTGGTGTGGGCGACGAGGCACGCGTTGGCTGGCCATGATGGGCGATGGATGAAGGACGTGGAGCTGCCGGTTTTTCCGGCGATCCCACCTGTCCCGGAATCGGTCAAGGCCGATGCTTTGAATCCACGGTTGGTATCGAAAACACTGGCGGACGCCGAGCCTGGGGACCTCTTGGTGTTCAACCGTCCGGGGATGGCGGCGCGGATGATGGTTTACATCGGGTCGAGCCAAGTGGTGCCGTCACCTCGGAAGTGGGTTGTTTACATTGCGGGGGACAGGCCGCACAAGGTTCCGGTGGAATCGTTGCGGGAGGATCCGCTGGTTGAGTGGCGGCCTGTGGCTGAGAATCCATATTTTATGGGGGTGTACCGGTTGGAGGTTGGAGCTGTCAGATGATCCGGAGCAGGTTTAGGCTGTTCTGATGTTTTTTGCTACCCTCATTTAAGGATGAGCCAGAGTGCGGCGGTTGACGTGGACAAAGTGGATGCGGGGCCGGAGCTGTCGGCGTCTGAGTTGATTTCAAAAAGGATTGCTGATCTTGGGGATTGGCGGGGGGCCATGCTTGCACGAATGCGACGCCTGATCCACGAGGCAGATCCGGCCGTGGTGGAGACCTGGAAATGGATGGGAACTCCGGTTTGGGAGTGCAACGGCATCATTTGCACAGGCGAAACCTATAAGAAGGTTGTAAAACTCACATTT
Organism: uncultured Acidobacteriia bacterium; assembly: GCA_903893525.1. GTDB lineage: Bacteria > Acidobacteriota > Terriglobia > Bryobacterales > Bryobacteraceae > BOG-234. Next base: position 4,234 of record CAITMP010000634.1, read on the forward strand.
GCCAAGGGGGCGTCGCTGGAAGACCCGACTTCGCTGTTCAATTCCAGTCTTGAAGGAAATGTCCGTCGCGCGATCGACATTCCCGAAGGCGTGGAGATCGACGAATCCGCGTTCATCGGGCTCGTTCGGCGCGCGATTGACTTGAACAAGGCGGCTGCGACGAAGCCGTCGAAGCGAGTCAAAGGGCAGAAATCCGCTTAGCCCGTTACCACCGTCTCGAAGTGGACGCTGGCAATTCGCGGTACGAACTGGCAAAGCGGGTCGGAAGCGAGTGGGTTGCCAGTCGCCTGAAACGCGCGGGCGCGGGAACCTCCACAGATGGTGTGGTATTCGCACACACCGCAACGTCCCTTGAATGTGCTGGGATCGTGCAATGCCTGGAACAGCGGGGCGTTGCGGTAAGTATCCACAATCCTGTCCCGGCGGACGTTTCCAGCTACCAAAGGCAGGAATCCGGCTGGGCAGATATCCCCCGTGTTGGAGACAAACATGATGCCGTTGCCATCTCGGATGCCAAAACCGCGGGCCGCCTTGCTTTTCCGCATGGTCTCGCCGCCCATTCCTTCGGCCCGCATCTCCTGCAAGGCCACACGCCGGTAGGACGGCGCCTCGGTGGTCGCAACCACGAACGGTGCCGTTTTTGAAATCTGGTAGACCCACTCCATCATGGCCTCGGCACCCTCTGCCGACAGCGGTTGCAGGACTTTGCCCCGGCCTACGGAAATCAGGAAGAACAGGCTCCACCGCGCGATCTTGAAGCCCTGCAATAGTTCGTAGATCGCTGGCAGGTCGCAGGCTGTCTCGGCGGATACCAAGGTGTTGACTTGGATGGGCATCTCCAAGTCGCCAGCCCTCAGCAAGGCTTCCAAAGTGCGGTCAAAAGTGCCTGGGATCCCCCGTATGGCGTCATGCCTTGCGGCCGAGGAGCCGTCGAGGCTAAGACCGACACCCTCCACACCGTGATCCTTCAGACGGCGGAGCACATCCCGGTTCAAGGCACCGGTGGCTGCGGGTGTGATGGAAACGCCGATCCCCAACCGCCGTGCCTCGTCGATCAGTTCGTACAAGTCGCGCCGGAGTAGCGGATCGCCCCCGGTTAGAATCAGCTGCGGCATGGGAGTCCCGAATTCGGGAATTTGTTGGAGGAACGCCATGCCCTCCTCGGTCGTCAGTTCCTGCGGGTGGGCCGAAGGCATCGCCTCAGCTCTACAGTGGCGACACGCCAAGCCACACGCCTGCGTCATTTCCCAGTAGATGTTGAGAGGTGTTTGCGCGTAATCGCGCATTTGGTGGCGGGTTGGACCTGTTTGCGTGTGCATGGCCTCTGATGTGCACGTTGTATGCCAGTCACCGCCCCAAGCTTGCGGGGGGAAAGTATGTCCCGTCCGATTCGCGGAACCACCAATTTCCCGTCCGCCTATGCTCTTCGAAGCTGGTGAAGCGGTATCGGTATCGCATGGCGCGGACGTATTTGGGAGGCGCTCCGCCGAACGGTGCCCTTTCAAAGAGCGCCAGCACCGGTTTCGAACCTTCCAACAGCCGGACCAGCAGCCGCGCGAACCAAGGGTTGTCCCTTGCCGAACCCAATGCGGCGAACCACATCTGCCAATCGAGACGGGGCTGGAGCGGGGCGATCCACGTCGGTGCCCGGCCCAGTGGGCCTGGCTTGTGCGGGAAAACATAGGGAAGCCAAGTCTGGCCGTCCATGGAGCCTTCGATTTCGATTTCGGATCGGGTGGTCGTCATGACGGCGAACAGTCCGTACCGGTTGACCAGGCCAAACGACGCCTGCGCCCTGAGTGCCGATTCAACCCACGGTGGTATCGGCGAGAACATTCCCCAAATCTCGGCAGCCGAAACTAGCACGATCGCTGTTGAAAGAATGATTGTGACCCGCCCGTTCGCGGGGCGTGCGACGGCGTTTATGCGGGTTCCGAATCGCAGGCGACGGAGGTATTCATCGTCGAACAGGAATAGGCACAAGCCTATCGAGAGGAAGTTGAAGTACGTGTAGTTGCCAGTGAGCAGAATCAGGACTTGCAGGAGAATGGTGCCCAAACCAGCAATTTGCTTGAGTCTCCGGGGGCCGAGCATTAGGAGTGGCAAGATGAGTTCAACTGCAAATACGGCTGCGGTTGAGAATCGATGGGCCCACAGTGGCAACTGGGCTATCGCCCAAGCGGGTGGCGCAGGTAGGGGCTGGGTCTGGTAATGATAGGCGAGCGCTGTTAGATTACTCCAGTTAGCGTCGTGGCTGAGCAATTTTGCCATGCCGGACTCCATCATTAGCCTTGCGAGAAGGACCCGGAAGAGCATTGCGCGCCATCGGTCGGGCACGAGGAAAAGAGTTAGAAATCCCGTCTCCAGCAAGAGGAAGTCCCACTGGTATTCCATGAAAATTTGTCCTGCATTTACGATGGACAGGTAGTACATGTACAGGATTGCGAAAATCGCCCGCTGCCAGCCACTGTGGGGTTTCGCGAGGATGGCTACGCCCGACAGCGCCACCCCTCCCCACGCGACCGCCATGAGGGAAAGATCGCCCCGCGACCACCAGAACAGCGTTGGGGCTTGCAGGAACAGCCGGAGCGTTGGAGCGCCAGGGGGGAAATACTGCTCGATTGGTAGGATTCCCTGGCTGCCGAGGAGACCGCGCGCTTGGACTCCGAAAGAAGCGAACGCTGCCATATATGCCAGAGCCAGCAAGATTGTGAATGCGGCTGAGGCTATGGTGTAGTCGGATGGAGGCTGCTGGGTGCGGTCGGTGGCCAAGATCCAGAACTAGCACAGCCCCGCTGGTGTTGGACTGCCCCGGGAATACCACCTTCGGGTGCCAGTACCTTAGCACCGACTTTCTCTAAGATTATTACGGAACGAGGGCTAAAGATTTTCTGCGCCACCGTCGATATACAGAACATGAAATGGTGCTTCACTCATCGACTTCTCTCTCTTTTTAGTGCGTGCTCGCTATTCGCATCGCTGCTGGGGGCGCAGGACTCAACCCAGAAACTGACAGACGACCCGGTTGTGGCCCGGTTGCTGCAGCGATTGGCCGATGACGAAGTCCGGATACGTGCGCTTGAGGCGAAACTGTCGGCCTTGTTGCCGGGGAGCCCGTCCAGCCAAGCCGCGTCTGCGCTCGCGACAGCAATGCCACCGGCTTTGGCGGCGGCACCAACCGGTTCCGGCGAGCCCGCCGGGGCACCCAAGTCAGTGGATGGCAACTCCGCATCCGCTGTGGCGATGGCCGAAATGATGTCCGGCGACCATGATCATGCCATGGAAATCCCCGGTGGTCCGGTTCTCAAATTCCGCGGCTTCACCGATCTCGGCTTCGGCGTTGGAAGTGCGTCGAACCACTTGATCTTCCCGCTGGGTGTACCAGCGCACTCGACCTTCACGATTGGTGAGTTTGACCTCTTCATGTCGTCGAAGATTTCCGAGCACTTGAGCTTCGCCAGCGAGCTGGTTGTTGGTCCGGGCTCAGACAATTCGTGGGGTTTGGACATTGAGAGGATTCAACTAACATACCGGGCGAATCCCTACTTCGAAGTGAGCGGAGGACGGTACCACACCTCGATTGGCTATTACAACACAATGTTCCATCACGGGACTTGGTTCCAAACCGCCACTGGGAGGCCGTTCATGTACCTCTTCGAAGACGCCGGTGGGCTTTTACCGGTTCACAATGTGGGGCTAACAACCACCGGTTTGCTGCCTGGATCCGGAAAGTTGGGACTGCACTGGATCGCCGAAGTTGGAAACGGACGGACATCGGATCGGAATGCCTATACGGTGCAGAATTTCGTGGCGGACAAGAATCGCAAGAGTATGAATTTTGCGCTCTATGCCAAGCCCGAGTGGCTGCCGGGACTCCAAGTAGGCGCATCGATGTACCGCGACCGCTTGTATCCCGACGCTATCACTCCGGTCCGCCAGACGATTGGTAGCGCCTATGTCGCTTTCAACAATTCGTCGTGGGAGTTCCTCGGCGAAGGGGTTCTGCTGCGAAATGCGTCGGGATTCGACCATCGGGTTTACAACACCCCGATGATGTACTCGCAGGTGTCCCGTCGGGTTGGAGCCTACCGACCCTATGTCCGGTATCAGTATGTGAACTCGTCCATGGGTGATCCAGTCAATGCATTCAAGGGCGTGTATGCAGGACCTTCCTTTGGTGTCCGGTATGACGTCTCGGATTACGCGGCCATCAAGTTCCAATACAACCGGGTGAACCAGACGGGCATCCGTTCCCTGAACGGGCTGGAAACGCAGATTGCGTTCACCTTCTAGCCCAGTTCAATCAACAGTCATCAGGAGAAGGAAATGAGAGTTTCAACGTTGGGAGTGCTTATCGTGGGTGCCGTCTTGTCCGCCCGCGCGGAGGTGGTAATTGTTGTCAACAAGGCAAACCCGGTGGCGACGCTGTCGCGGGCCCAAGTGAAGGCGATGCTCCTTGGGTCCAACAAAAAGTGGCCGGGCGGGGCCCCGGTTTCGGTAATTACCACTTCACCCGGCGACCCTGAGCGGAAGGCCGCTCTGTCCCAATTTGTTGGCATGACTGAGCAGCAGTTTGCTACGGCATTGATCCAAGCAAACTTCAAGGGGGAGGATCGGACTCCACCCAAGACATTGCCGAGTGGAAAGATCATCGTCCAAGTAGTCTCCCTGACACCGGGTGCGATCGGGCTGATCGATTCCAGCGACGTCGTACCGGGCGTCAAGCGTGTTTCGGTTGAGTAATGCTGTCTAGCCGGATCTCTTCCGGTTCACGATGCTTGAGTAGCGGTCGACGAGCCGTCGCGTGATGGTTGCCATGTCCCAGTTGGCTTCCACCTCGCGGCGGGCTCGGGCCGCCATGCCCTCAGCCAGTTCTGAGTTTAAAAGCATCTGGACTACGCGGTTCGCGAAACCCACTTCATCGTCTGCAAGGCCGCAAAACTCACCATCAGATCGGGCGAGTCCTTCGGCACCAAGAAAGGTCGAGACTACGGGGATGCCGCTCGCAAAGGCCTCCAAGAGTTTGACCCGGACGCCGGAACCGCTCCGGATTGGGCAGATGAAAAGGGTGCAGGAGGAAAACAAGGGTTGGATGTCCTCGACGAATCCCAGCAACTCAACGGCGCTTTCAGGTCCGGGAAATCCATGGCGGGGCGGTGGGTCCGAGCCGGCTACTAACAACCTCGCCTGTGGGAGTTGCTCCAAGATCAATGGAAGTACTTTTCGGGTAAACCAATCCAAGGCAACTTGATTGGGTGCGTGCCGGAAGCTCCCGAGAAACAACATCGTGTAGGGCTTGCGTGGCCCGCCCGGATAGGGATAGGCCGTCGAATCGATTCCGGCTCGCAACCCTGCTTCGATGCGGGGAGCCAATTCGGGTACAAAACTGTCGAGGTACTCCTTGTTTTCAACCGTACAGACTTGGACGTGGTCGCAGAGCGGGAGCAGTCCCAGTTCATACCGGATGGCCCGCAGGTATTCGAAGCAGGCTTTGAACTGGTCCAGAGGGCTCTTCATAAATGGTAGGGCACGTGAGATGGACTGGAAATAGACATCGTGCTCGAAAAGCGCGCATGCCAGCCGCCGGTAGCGCCGTGCGTATTGTCCGAGCGCCGTGTACTCCAGCTGGATTACGTCGATCCGGTGCTTCAGGATTTGCCGCTCTATCAGCCACTCCACTTCGGGTGTGTGGAACTCCCGTACTGCGAACGGCCGGATCGATCCCAGCCCCGGATCTCTGACGTACTCCCGGACCACGAATTCAACAGTCTTGCAGTACTTCAACAACTCCTCGTTGGCTGCTCGCTCGTGGGCGTAGTCCAGCATTACGATTGCATGTACGTCGCACCAGCGGCACAGTTGCCGGAGTGTGTTGTACATGAATACGCCACCTCCGTGGGTGGGGGGACAGATAGGGTACGGCGACACAAAGAGCATCCGGGGTCGCTCGGGCGATCTTTCCAATTCCGAAAATCGGTCGTGGAAAAAATCCGGGCGGGACCTCAGGAAGACTTCGGAATCGCTGATTGTTGCCAAGCTTCTGGCCTGCCACCGTGAGCGAAGACCGCCCCCGAGTTGCCGCAATGCCCGCAGGATTCCCCGCGCACCGGTTCGTCCCGCCGCAGTCCCGGACCACGCAGTCACAGCGGCCCCTGCTGCGGCAAAGAAAAAATGTCCCGCTAACCGGTCCCACCCGTGGATGTTCTTCCACGCAAACAGCAGGAAGTTCTTCTGTAGAACCGAATCAATGTAATCTGAGCTGAAATGTTTGCCGATGGTGCCCCGGTGCTCATGGAAAACCACGCTGTCGGGCTGGTAGAGTACCTTCCAGCCCCGCTTCCAAGCCAGGAAGCCCAAGTCGGTGTCCTCCAAGTAGAACGGAGCCAGCAATTCATCGAAGCCCCCGACTTCCAAGAACTTGCGCCGGTCGAACGCGCAGGATCCACCCCCGCCGTAGAAGCATGGGAACAACTGGTCCACAGCCGGGTCTTCCTTGTGGCTCACCCGCAAGCCGCCTTCGCTCCACCAGCCTTGGGTTAGGCCGGTCTCCTCGCGGCGCTTGCTGGGATCTCCGAGGAAAATCTGGCAAGATACGGCGAAAACAGCATCGTCAGTGAATCCGTCGAGCAGCGGTGCCAAAAAATCCGGGTCAACGCGCATATCGCTGTTTAAGAGGACGACAATATCGTTCTTGGCCGCCCTGAAACCAGCGTTTGATCCGCCGCCGAATCCCAAATTTGTTTCCAAGGCCAGCAATCGCACCTCGGGATAATTGGCTCGGACCCATTCGGCGCTACCGTCGCTCGATCCATTCTCCACAACAATGATTTCGCTGCCCGGATGGTTCTTGATCGCCTCGGTCCATGACGGGAGGAACCGTTCGAGTAGATCCTTGCCGTTCCAATTCGGAATGACCAGGGAGGCCGCGCGGGTATCGGGACTGGAGTCAGTTCTGCGCCGCCGCCGACCGACCAAAAGCCAAGCCAAGTCCGTCGCCGCCAACGCAATAGCGGCAATTGCCAGCGCGAACGGAACCAGAACGAGCAGCGGCAGCGCGCGCAGGAATCGGAGTACCGAAGCCTTCATCTATCGGTCTTCCCCGTGCTTTCATCAGCCGCGTGATTCAGATTCGGGCCTACGCCGAGCCGTTGCCCGAACCGCACCCACTTGGAAGCCGCAGCCAAGTCTTGCCTCTGGCGGAGTTCGTCTATCTGCTTTTCCCGATCGCTCAATGCACGCTTCTGTGCCGCAAGATGCTCCTCGTGCTCCGCGATTTGCGCTGCCTGTAACTGCACATGGCGCGTACGGGTCTCCAAATCGGCCTCCATGGACCTTGCCCATGCGGTCCGGGCCGTCAAGTCGGACTCCAGCCCGTTGATCTGTTCGGAATAGATATGGACGACCTCTTTCAGTCGCTCAGCGTCCGCCTCAAGACGACTCTCAAGAATGCCGACGTGTTGCCTGTATTGGTCAACCGCCCCATCCCGCAACCGAATCTCGCCTTCCAAGTCTGCAATCCGGGTCTCAAGGCGGCCAATCCAGGAGAGGCGTACCTCAGCCTCGCGTTGTAGTCCAAGCACGGTGGCCCGTGCGCTCGCCAATTCCGCGTCGAGTTTCGCGGCCCAACTGTTTTGCCGCTCCAACTCCAGAATTGTGTTGTCATGAAGTGCTTGTAACTGTCGCCGGTCCTCCACGGCCTCCCGCAACCAAACTTCCTTGGTGGCCAACTCGCCTTCCAACTTCCGGACATGGTGCTCCCGTTCGCGCAAAACATTTCCCGCCCGTGGCACCCAAACGTACGCATCATTGGGTGCGATCGGCGAATGGCTGCAGGCGGCCACAAAGAAGTTTGCCGTTTCCGGACTTGCATCTCCAGGAGCCTCCGCCCCGATCCCTACTGGATCGGTAGGCGCGAACAGTATCGCCTCGGCATGGTTTTGCGTCCACATCCGCACATGTGGAAAAACCGAGTGCAGCGCATCGGAGAATTCGACCAACTCGAATTCGTGCACGTGGTAGGGATTCGGGCCCGCAGAACCGCGTGATTCCGTGTAGTATGCCTTGTTCGGGGTCGAGACCACCAGTGTGCCCCCTTTTTTCAGCACCCGGCTGGTTTGCACCAGGAAGTCCTGCCAACGCTCCAAGTGTTCAATCACTTCGAAGGCGGCGATCAAATCAAAAGTTGAGTCAGCAAATGGCAGATCCTCGCAGTTGCCTTGGACCAACCGGATGCCGGGCCGTCCGAAGTTGTCCGACGCATAGGTCAAAGCTTCCGAGGAAAAGTCCAGCCCAACCACTGCCAAGTCCTGGCCAAATTCGACCGAGCCGTAGCCGGTTCCGCAGCCAGCGTCCAACACTCGGCATCGCCCGTTTTCGGGTAGGAATCGACGGGCGAACCGGTATCGCGAGAGATGTTCGTTGAGCAGGTCGTCGTCCACCCTGCCTGGCACGAGCCGTTCGCCCGTAAATTCGCCTTGGAATGGCGTTGTGCTCACTTCAAGCAATTTCGGCTCCAAGCGGGGCATCCAAGTGGGAATTGAATTCAATCCTGCAGGGCCAATGGATGTATCCGTAAACGGGGCCTTCTCCACGCGCCATCTGAACGGTCATTGCGTTGTCGATCCAGTCACTTACGGTATCATTTCCACCGGCCGCAGAACCGTTTGCGATCCAGGGTGAAATTGAAAACGCCCCCGGATACAGTTCCGGTATCTCCAACTCGAAGTCTACCGTCACCGTTTCGCCCGCAACGAGCGGGGCCAACCGGACACCCTCGCGGGCCAAAGTCGATTCGGAAAACTCCAAGCCGAGGTGGTTGCGCAAAACAAAACCAACTTCCGGCCTGTCGGTAGCAAACTTTGCTTGCAGGCTGATCCGCACGACTACCGTGCTCATCGGCGTGACCAGATGCACGGTTTCCCCGTATTCATTCAGGAGGGCGATTCCCAGAATCTCCGCGCTGCCGTCTCCATGCCGGTGGTCGATGTTGGGAATCGTCATCACAGGCTGGACCGGACCTGCGGCGACTGCTTGCGTGGTCCCCGCCATTGCGGCCAAATAGCGCGGGATGATGGTGTCGGCATCGCCCAAGGCCACGATTCGACCGTGCTCCAACCAAAGGACACGTTCTCCGATGGCGCGCACGTCGGCGATTGAGTGCGACACAAAAACGATCGTTGTTCCCCGTGCGCGCAATTCATGCACCTTGCGAAGGCAGCGCCGTCTGAAAGCGGCGTCGCCGACGGCCAAGGCCTCGTCCACCAGGAGGATCTCCGGATCGACATGGATCGCGACCGCAAACGCAAGCCTTACCACCATGCCGCTGGAATAGGTTTTCACCGGTCGGTCAATGAAGTCACCGATGCCGGCAAAGGCTTCGATGTCCGGGTAGCGTGCCGCGATCTCGCGACCGGAGAGTCCAAGAATCGACGCATTCAGGAGAACATTCTCCCGTCCCGAAAACTCGGGGTTGAATCCAGCGCCCAATTCCAGAAGTGCCGAAACGCGTCCATGTACGCGCACCTCGCCGGACGTGGGCTGCATGATTCCAGCCATGAGCTGCAGTGTCGTGCTCTTGCCGGACCCGTTTTCACCGACAATGCAGAAGACCTCCCCCCGTCGGATGGAGAAGCTCAGGTCGGAAAGGGCAGGGAAGTCCCGATGGCAAGAGCGGCTTCCCAGCAACGCGAGTTCCCGGAGCCGGTCGGAAGGGGTGTCGTAGATGGCGTAGGTCTTGGAGACGCGGTCGAACTCGACGGCATTCACTGGAATCTTCAGTTTACCGTTGAGGGTCCCAATGTCCGCGCCTCGCTTGCCACGATGCCCGGCGCTGTCCCGAGGCCGACACCCGTCAACCCGTTTTGGCGGGCCTTGCACAACAGCAGGAACAGCAGTTCCGCGGCGGTACCAGCGGACAAACCCTCCGGTCGAATGTTCGAAATGCAGTTTCGCTCCGCGTCGGTCCTGCCGGGGATGGGATTCCACGTCACATAGATTCCCATGCTGTCGGGTGATGCCAGTCCGGGCCGCTCGCCAATCAGCACGACTGCCAGGGACGATCCAACCAATTCCCCGATCTCATCGCCGATAGCGACGCGGCCCTGTTCCACAACTACAGTTGGTGCGATCCGCCAATCGTCCAATCTTGAGACCAACTGCCGCAGCAAGTCGGCGGCATTGCGGTGAATTGCCACGGGTGACAGGCCGTCGGCCACTACGAACACGACATCGAAGGCGCCCCGGATTTTGTGCAGGGCCTCCCTGCCGCCTTCCGAGAGCCTTCGGCCGAGATCCGGACGGCGCAGATATTCCGTCCGATCCCTCGCCGCGCTCCGTACGAAGACGCCGTCCAGTTCCGTGCACATTCCGGTTGCGTCGAACGGGAGATGCACGGCGTCGCGCGCCCTTGCGTGGGCAAGCTGAAAGTCCAGGACCTCGCGCACGGGCACGCTGTTGCCGTTCCGGCCGAGTGCGACACGGGCAGATGTCATCGCCTTGATTGCGTGGCCAAGTTCATCCGAGGGCATGTTTCAAATCCTCCACAAGCGCCTGCGGGAAGCCGGTTCCCCCCTCCAGAATGTGCGAATGCCCGCCGGGGAATGTTCTGGAGCTGAATTTTCCGATGGTCTGTTCGCTCCACGCTTCCAGTTCCGACGCTCCGACGCTGTCGTTCTCGCCACGATATGCAAAGATCGGAAAATCGAACGGCGCCCCTTCCTGGTAGAGATACCCGCGGTAAATCCGCGTGTCCTTCTCGAATGCCGGTAGGAACGGCGTCAGGTCCCCGGCGTTCCCGGACAGTTGCGAGGCCAGTATCTTCAACAGTTCCTCGCGAGTGGGGTCCGGCCGTGACACGGTCCGCAGCTGCGGTGCGGTGGCGGACGAGACAAACAGCGCTTTGGGCGCAGGCAAACCCCGGCTTCTCAGGGCGCGAGCGAACTCGAACGCGATTCCTGCACCCATGCTGTGACCGAACAAAACAAACCCAGTTGGAAGTTTCGGCGCTATTTTATCGAGTACCTGGTCTACGATCGCGGCAACCGAGTCCGGACCAGCCGGGTAGCGGATGGAAGCCCCGCCGAATCCTTCCGCGTCCAATCTGGCCATGACCGGCTGGTAGGCGCGGGGTCCGGCACCGGCCCACGGGAAACAGATCACGGCGGTACGGCTGTTCGGCAGCTCCGGTGGTCAGAATCTGTTCCCTGGGTTTTTGCTCCATTAGTTTCAACGCCAGCAACCGCCGTTGGTCCACGGAAAGTTTTTCGAGCGCGCCAGCCCTCCCCGTAGCAACCTTCGTCGATCCAAGGTTGAGGACCAGGTTCTCAAAGGGTTCGATCCGGAGTTCCTCCCGATGGAAGCGCAACGCGGCATGTCGGGAAGCCGAGGAGATTTCCTCCCAATGCTCTGGATCCGCGGTTAGCTTGCACAACGCCTCCACCCACGGACCGAGGTTCTGGGGAGGGGCCTCTGCCACCGGAACCATTCGTTCGTCCAGACTGCCTGAATACTTCGGGATTGGTTCGACCGGAAGCACGTATGGCACGCCCAGCTTAGCCTCTGGCAGTCCACCGGTGTTGCTGGCGATTACCGGGACCCCCCGAAGCATCGCTTCCATCACCATGCGGGACCGAGCCTCGGCCCACACGGATGGAACCAGAAGCACCCTTGTTCGCGACAGAATCCGATCAATATCCTCCACGGGATCCAGAATTTCGATGTTGGTCCGAGCCCGGAGCTTGGCGAAATCCGATTCGTTGGTGCCCCATGTTGGCACCGCAGCAAACTTCAAGTGGGGGAGCGCGTCGGCCATGCCAACGAAAATGTCGATGCCCTTCACCACGCACGGGTTCGCCAACGTCACAAATTCGTTCGAGAACTCGCCAAGCTCGGGGAACGGTCCGGGTCCCATGAATGAAATTGGCAGAGCCTCGGCCTCGATTCCGCTCCACTGCCGAATGTAATCCGCAACATAGCGGCTCACTCCCACCACGGCACGGGCGCGCCGCATTGCGGCCGTCTTCGCTGCGGAAGGGAATGCGCAATCGGGGCCGAACGGCAGGGCAATCGTCGCTCTCGCTAGATAGACCACGGGAACGCCGGAATCGAGTGCGGTCTGCAGCAGGATTTGGGCACTGTCATCGGTGGACGCAATGACCACGTCCGGGCGCAATGTTTGCAGGCGGCGGGTGAAAGCATCCCGCAGATTGGGTGTTTCGGTTGCGGTATGAACATCCACCGTGTTCAGCCGGAACCGTACGATGCCTGTTTCGGGAACTGTGGCCGGGATGTCGCGTTCAGCGAGTTTCGCCAGCAATTGGCGGTGGGCATCCGAGCCATGTGCCGCGGTTCGGCAAACGACCAAGCATTCATGGCCGCGCGCGGCCAAGGCCTCGATGAGGAGGCGGTTGGATACATCGCCGCCGCCATGCGCCGGGAAATAGGTGGAGTTGTGGGCTAGGAGGATGCGCACGCCGACTTCGGGGCCTCCCGTAGTTTGCGCACCAACTGGGCGCGCTGTTCGGTCGTCAGCGCAGCTAGTCGTCGGTGACCGACAGCCGTAGCCTTGGGACTTGGCTCCAGCCCGCAGAGCATCCGCTCAAACGCAAGAGCATCCAGCGAGCTTACGAAAGCCGTTGCCGCCACCTGGGCCGCACGCGATTCGTGGTTCCATGCGGCGTCGGAGCGCAGCAGCAATTCGAGCGATTCCACCCACGGTTCCAGATCCTGCGGCGGAACTTCGGGGACGGGCATGTTCCGACTGTCGTATTCCCGGCGGTAGCTCTCGATGGGACGCACCGGAATCACATGCCCAGTGCCTTGCTTGGCCTCCAGCAGTCCGCCGGAATCGCTGGAGACTACCGGTATTCCTTGCAACATCGCTTCCATCACAATCAGTCCAAACCCTTCAAACCACAAGGACGGCATCAGGAGCACCCTTGCCCGGGCCAGTTCCTCTCCGATTCCAGCTACGGGTTCCACGACCGTCACGTTGGGGTGGCGCGCCAGCATTTCGGAGTCCGCCCTGGTGGTGCCCCAGCCGCGCAGCGCGCGAAATGGGATCGATGGAAATCGATCGGCCAACGCGGCGAAGATGGAAATGCCCTTCACAGCGCAGGGATTGACCATCGTGACCGCGTTGCCCTGAGTGGGTGCGTCCGCGGGAGATTCGTAGATGTTGGGGTGAATTACGTCGGAACCGCGGCCCAGATGCCGTTTCACGTAGTCCGCCATGCTGCGGCCGATCACCACGATGCCTGCCGCCGATTGCAGGAGCCTTGTGGCTGCTTCGTCCCTGTGCCAGCTTTCGGGGCCAAACGGGAAAAACTGCGGTGTGTGTGCAATGTAGACAACCCGCGACGGGGCCGTGTGGAATGCTTGCCGCAACAGGACGTGACCAAGATCCTCCGATGAAATCAGGATCCAATCGGGATTCCACGATTCAATTTGTCTCCGGAGCGTGGCAGGTCTCTCCGCAGGCTCGCGGACGCAATGGAACTGCACTCCGTCATGCTCCACCACGGCCGCTGGAGAGTCCTCCTCGGCTGCGGAAACCACTCGGCAGTCGTGCCCGGCCCGTGCCAATGCGCGCAGCCAGACCAGATTGCTGCGCGTGGACCCGCCGCGCGGGGGAACGTAGGTGGCGTTGGAGGCCAGCAGAATCCGCATCTGTTAGCCGGCACCCAGCAGGGCCTGAATCTCCTCGTCGGTCATATCTTCCAGCTGGGCCATCATCCGGTTCATTTCATCGGGATCGACCTGGGCCAGCTCGACTGCCGCAGCCATTGAGGCAACCGTAAGTTTGCCTGAATAGAGCAGGTCGAACGACAGTTCCGTTTGGAGTTCCTGTCGGACGGCGGAGAAAAGTTGGACGGCGAGCAGCGAGTGGCCGCCGAGATCGAAGAAATCCTGATCGACACCCGGCGTGGCGATCTTGAGGGTTTTGGCCCAAATTTCCGCGATCTGCTCCTCCAAAGGTGTGCGGGCCTGTTCCCCCGTAGCGGAATCGGAGGTTTGGGCTCGGATTCCGGCATTCACTGCGGCGAGGATCTGCCCTGGCGTTGCCAATTCGCGCGCGATTTTGGCGTAGGGCGGCCGGGAGGGTGCCGCGGTGGGCTTGGCGGGCGAATCCTCATCCGTCATGACCGGGGCTGTTCCGGAGGCCGGTTTGTATTCCAGCGCGGCGCATGCTTCGGCGGTCAAAGGGCTCGGCAGTGTTGCTAGGAACTCGCGCGCTGGTTGGTTGCGGAGACCGTCCACGACAGGTACCTCGATACGGATTTTTCCACGTTCCAAGGCAAGGGCTCCCGCATGTGCCAGCATCCGGTGCTCTACTCCCCTGCCAAGAGCACGGCAGCTGAGCAGCAAATTGTCGATGACCAGGGCGTCGTCTTTTTCGGAAAGGAACATCTCCCCGGCAAGTCCGTAGGACCCGAACCGGTCGCTCACTTCCACCGTCAGGCATTCCCTCGTGCGAACTTCCGCTTCCGACAGGCGGATCAGCGTGGTGTTCATCTGGTTTGTGCGCTGTGTCAGCTGGGCTGCGCGCGCGGTCCGCTCGGGGGTGAGCGGTGCTATCCGTACTTCGAGGCACAACGACGCCAGGAATTCCTCCAGCGTGGCCGTTTGCTTCAGGAATTTGCCGCGCTCCACCTGTTGTTTGTAGGAATCATGGCGCTCCAAGTCCTCTTTGGTGACCCGGAGCCGGTCGAAGGCCCAAACATGGTCCAGAAACGCAGGGATTTCACTTTCCTCGGCGGGAAGCTCCAGTGCCAGCACTTCGGGACAGGCGGATTGCATTTCCGCAATTTCCTTGGGATTGTCGTCGACGAATACAAAGCTGTCGAGACCCAGCGAGAGTTCTTGGGCGATCGAGGTCAGTCCGACAGATTTGGAGATCCAGTCGATGCGGCGTGTGACAAAATCCTCCGGGCGCAGGGGCATATCCGGGTGGACGGCGAATGTCTCATCCACATCGGCCTCGTTGTTCTTGCTGGAGATGGCGAGCAGCATCCCCGAATCCCGCTGGCTCCGCATGAATTCCTGCAGGTAGCGCCGGTCCCGGCCGATCTGGACTGCTTCCGGCCCATCCTCGCCGCAGGTGCCCGTCCAGAGGGTGTTGTCGCAGTCGAGGGCCGCCAGTTTGAAGGGCTTTGTCCGCCGGGCGTGGATGGCGCGTGCGACCGTTGTGCCCAGAGCTGCGAAGAACAGGGGTGTGTATGGGACGTCGCCGAGTTTCTCAGCCACCGGGTCGAAGGTTTCGAAGACCGGATAGTGCCGCAACAGCAACGTTGCGGGGTTTTCCGGCGTGGTTGCCTCCGGAACCGGGCACCAAATCACCGTCAAATTGCCGGAAAAGCCAGCAACTGCGGTGTCGAATTCGGCGCGGGAGGCCAGCCTGTCGTGGCGGACCAGAATCACGTTGTCGCCCTTGGTGTTGGCTGCGAACTGGCTGGTTTCGTCCAAGAGGCTCTGGAAGACTTGGTTGTAGGGCGCGAATTCAATCTCCGGGTCCCCCCCGGGCTCGTGGAGTCCGAGTTCGCGTGCCCAGAAGCGGAGTGAATCGCCGACTGGTTCCGCAGTGAAATTGGCGGCTACTACGATCCGGTTTGGTTGCGACATGCGTGACTCTACCAGTTTAATCAGGCTCGGGGGACAATGGAGGTTTCCATGAGATTCCGCCTCCCCGTCCTTCTGGCGGCCCAGTTGCTCCGGGCCCAGCAGCCCGTTTCTGCCCCGGTGGCCGCCCCACCTCCCAATTTGGCCCGACACGATTCTGTTGTGGTTACGGGCACGCCGACCCCGGCTCCACTGGAGGAGTCCGACAGGAATATCGACGTGCTCCCGTTGCCCCCCTCGAACAGGCAGTTGTTGTCCTCGTGGTTCGGGGCGTTGCAACTGGATCCCTCGCTCGATTTGAGACAGCGTGCGCCCGGCGGCTTTCTTGCGGACTTGTCCATCCGAGGTGCGGGGTTCGGCCAGACCCTCGTTCTGGTGGACGGTGTCCGTGTCAACGATGCGCAAACCGGCCACTTCAATCTCGACCTCCCCTTGCCGCTGGACGCAATCGCCAGCTTGGAGATTCTCAGGGGTTCGGGGTCGACCCTGTACGGGTCGGATGCCATCGGCGGCGTGGTGAATGTGCGCTCGCGGGTATTTGAGACCCCGGAGGTGCGGCTTTCGGGCGGACTGGGGAATTTCGGCAGCGATGAGGAGCACGGTTTGGCGGCGGTAGGTGGCAGCAAGTGGGACGAGCGGATTTCGTTTGCGCGTGACCGGTCGACGGGTTTTGCCCCGGACCGGGATTACCGCAATCTGGCCTTGTCGTCCAAAACTGGCTACCGATGGGCTCCCGGAGCTGGACACGTCCTCCTCAGTTACAGCGACCGTCCCTACGGTGCCGACCAATTCTACGGCAACTATCCC
>CAITMP010000635.1 GCA_903893525.1 uncultured Acidobacteriia bacterium
GCCGGGACGGCTGAACGCCTTCGCCAACGCCTGCTCCCTAAACTCGCTCGTATGCCGTTGTTTCTTCATGACTAACATTGTCCTCGGTCTCCATCATCCAAGATGGAAAACTTGAGACGACAGATAGCTTGACGCCGGGGGCGATCATGGCCGAACGTGGAATTGCGGTCTCCCATACCACTGTGATGCGTTGGACCATCCGGTACGTTCCGGAATTCGAAAAGCGGTGGAATCGGCTCGCCAAGGGCGTGAACTCCTCCTGGCACGTCGATGAAACCTATATCAGGATCAAAGGCCGCTGGAACTACCTGTTCCGCGCCGTCGACACGCGCGGCAAGACCATCGACTTCTTCTTGCGGCGTACGCGAGGAACCGCTGCCGCGGAGGCATTTTTCCGCAAAGCGTTGTGTACGACTGGTCATCACTGGCCCAAAAAAGTCACGCTCGACGGACACAGACCAAGTCATCTTGCGCTTCGTTACCTACGACGCGAGGATCCAAAATGGGTGAAGGTCAAGGTCCGCTCCAGCCAATATCTCAACAACATCGTCGAACAGGATCATCGAGCCGTCAAACGGCGAATCGCCTGCATGCTCGGCTTCAAGTCCTTCATGAATGCCGGCATCATCCTTGCCGGAATCGAACTGGCGAACAAGATCAGAAAGCACCAGTTCAGCATGGGCCGGGGCAAGCGTAGCTGGTCCCTGCCCCTCAACGAACTTTGGAGGCGCGCGCTCGCCTGCTGATTGGCACAATCGTCAGGACGCGGCTCTGCGGGCCACAAATCCCTAGATGCAACAGAACCCTCCGCTGGCCGAACCCTCAATCCCCCGGGCGCAAGCGCACGATGATGTTGTTTGCGCTCTCGGTCCCGAAAGCCTTGGGATCGCGTTTTCCCACAGGCAGCGCCGCGTAACTGGTCCAAACATCGTTGGTCGCCGGGTCAAGCTCGATCATACGAATGTAGCTGTCGCGGCGCGGTAGTGGGTAGTGACGCCAGCGCTTCTCGGCTATGTCAAAGCGATAGATACGGTCGGAGTTGCAGGTAGCAGCCCAAATTGCATTACGACGCTTATCGTAGGTGATTCCGTACGGCCCGGCACCGCGGTCTGGCAAGGAGTAGCGCCCTAGTTCGACGCCGGTTTCGCCGTCAATTTTCACCAATTGACCCGCTCCGAACAACGGCACCCACAGTGTACCGTCTTCCTGAATTGCGAGCCGGCGCGGACCCGCACCCTTGGGGAACTGGATGAGTCGCTCGGCCACATCGCGCTGCGTATCGATGGATCCCACATTGCCGTGCATCTGCGCCCACCAGACACGATTATGCTTGGTGTCGATCGCCGCTCCGTACATGAGCGAATGAAAATGCGACTCTCCAACCGGCAGCGGCATCCGATAAGTCTTGATGTCTCCCGACGTCGTGTTGATCGCCCACAACTCATTTTTGCCCATGTCGGTGATCCAAACACGGCCCTTGGAATCAGCCTCGACATGCCGGTCGGAATTATAGGCAAAGTCGTGGGTGACACCGAACAGGGTTCCCTCCGGGGGCGGATACAGCCGCCATTTCTCCTGTGCAGTATCGAATTTGGCAATGTTGAAACTGTCTTCCAGACCCATCCAAATATTGCCGTCGGCGTCTGAATTCATGGTGTGGGGACCCTGCTGGCCCTTGGCCGGAATGGGATACCACTTGACCGCTCCCGTGTTTGGATCCAGCGCACCGAGCCGATCCTTGTCCGTCTCGACGAAGTAGACCTTATCGGACTTGGGCGACAAGGCCACTTCGCGCGTCCAACCAAAGGTCGGCAGCACGAACTCGTCAATCACGGTCTTCTTGTTCACCCCATACTGACCGAGACGCTCCAGATCGTCGTAGTCCGTGAGACTGTCGAATGCCACCGGGAAATTTCTCGCCAGGTTGGGCACTACGATGGCCATGTCCTGCGGGATGAAAAGACTGGTGGCCGGTGCAAGCAACGCGTTGTAGAACACACTGTCCTTCTGAAGCTTCCAGCGCAGCTGGGGTGGGTCACCCAGATACATGGTGACGTAGCGCATGTATTGAACGATGGCCTCCCACCCAGCGACCCGCCCGTGGGCCGGCACGGCAGATTTGTCTTTATTGTTGCCGGCAAGGTCATCCGCAGCGCGGGTGACCCACGCTTCCGAGCGATCACCGATGGGCTGGTTTGCCAACGTCTTGGAAAAATTACGTACGCGCGCCGCGCCAAGCTGATGACAGTTGGAACACTGCAATGTGGTCATCTGGAAAGCTTGGGAATTAGGATCGCCGCGAAGCCATGCCGAAGGCGGCACTTGATCGGCAACATTCGCATCGCGCTGCATTCCAAGCTCCAGCCGCAAACCGTCAACCGCTTTCGATACTTTTCTCTTGTATTCGCGCCACCCAATCCGGAACGCT
The DNA here is from genome assembly GCA_903893525.1 of uncultured Acidobacteriia bacterium. Classification (GTDB taxonomy): domain Bacteria; phylum Acidobacteriota; class Terriglobia; order Bryobacterales; family Bryobacteraceae; genus BOG-234. The sequence goes on from CAITMP010000635.1 coordinate 2,429, forward strand.
TCCACGTTCAGATTGGCGGCCGTGGCCTTGTCGTATTCGGCTGAAAAAGTGCCGTCGTCTGCCGTGAATACCGTACGCGAATACGGCATCGCGCCGCCCACGATGCGTATACGCACATTCGGCACCGGACTTCCGTCCGCCTCGACAACACGCCCGGACACCTCCAAGGCAAAACCGGTCGTGGCGACCAACAACAGGCCCAACAAGCCCAATCCCCAACTGATGATTCGTGTCATGCCGAAACCCCCGAACAACGTGCGCGCGCACTTTGCTCTAAACTTTTTCACGATAGTGTTGACTCTCAATTCACTGTACTGGCGCGGTTTCACGGTGTCAATGAACACGTCCGCATGCTGCGCCGATGATCTTCAGCACTTTGGGCCGCCGGCCACATACAGCACCTGGCCGGAAATGTAAGAAGAACGAACATCGACAAAAAATGACACCGCATGTGCAATATCCTCAGGTTGACCGACGCGCCCGACCGGAACGCTGCGCACAATCTCACTCTGCATGTCCTCGAAGGAGACTCCCACCCGCTCGGCCACCCCCGCAGTCATCGCACTGGCGACAAAACCCGGCGCGACCGCGTTGACCGTGATGCCGTGCCGACCCAATTCAATTGCCATCGTTTTGGTCAAGCCTTGCACACCCGCCTTCGCAGCCGAGTAGGCCGCGAGGCCCACCGCCCCCAGTGCACCGGTGCTGGACAAGTTCACCACCCGCCCCTGCTGCGCTGCTCGCTGATGCGGCACGACGGCGCGGCTCATCAGGAAAGCGCCGCGCAGATTCACATTCAGCATCAGGTCCCAATCTTCCACAGATGTTTTGGCTAGCATGTGCTCGCGCAGCATTCCAGCGTTGTTGATGAGGACGGTCGGGGGGCCGAGATGATCAAGCACTTGCATCACCGCGTTGTTGACGGACACTTCGTCCGCCACGTCCGCCGACACGGCCAGCGCTTTGGCGCCAAGTTCCTGGACGCCAGCAACAGTTTGCGCACAGTTTCCCGCCTGCAAATCCAATACCGCAACATCGAGTCCGTCGGCGGCCAAGCGCATCGCCACGGCGGCGCCGATACCACGCGCCGCGCCGGTGACGATCGCAACACGCCGCGCCTTGTCGTTCATCGCAACCCCAGCCGATTGATCGCCAACTCGGTCAACATGAATTTGCGAGCACGCCCGGAAGCGGTGGTCGGCAATTCCTCGGCTGTAATCGCCAGGAAAAACTTGGGGACCTTGAACCGCGCCATTCGCGAGGCACAGTAGGCGTTGAGCTCATCTCCCTCCAGTTGCGCCCCCGGCCGCAAGATGACGAACGCCGCTCCCACCTCGCCCATGCGCATGTCAGGCACCGGAACAACATGCGCCTGCAGCACCTTGTGATGCAGTGCGAGCAGATCCTCTGCCTCGGTGGGCATCACGGTCTCGCCGCCGCAGCGATACGATTCCTTCAGGCGTCCCGCCAAGGCGAGATAGCCGTCGTTATCGATCCTGCCGAGATCACCCGTATGCAGCCATCCGTCCGCAGTAAAAGCGGCGGCGGTGGCCTCGGGGTTCTTATAGTATCCGCGCGTGACTCCCGGACCCTGCGCTATTAGCTCACCCACTTCGCCCGGCGCAACGTCCAAGCCGGTTTGCGGATCAATCGTCCGATAGTCAACCAGGCGGTTGCCGCGGGAAGAGTCGCCGGCTGCGCCCACGTCCCGCAGCCGGCCATTGGTGGTCAACAGCTTCTCGATTGGATCGTCCGGACGCGTCACCGTCGTCGAGGCGGTGCACTCGGTCATTCCATAACCCGTCGTGATCTCCGCGACATGCAGGGTCGTTCGCATGTCTTCCCACAGGTACGCGGGGGCGCGGCCACCCGAGGAAATCGAAGAATGCAAGCAGGAGAGAGCGTGACCGTGCTGCTTCTGTTCGTCGAGAAGCGCCAACGTCATGGTTGGAATCAACAGCATGTCGGTTGCGCGGTGACGGCCCACGCCTCGCAAGGTCGCGGCCGGATCGAATTTTAATTGCAAGATGCAGGCGCCGGCGACAAACATGGATGCCAGCAGACCTTCGACATAGCCATACACGTGGTAAAGAGGCAGGGAGAAAAGGATACGCCTGCTCTCTTCGAAGGCACGGGCATAGGCGCTGCCATAGGCGGAGCGCAGCATCATGTCATGCGTCAACATCACCCCTTTTGGCGCCGCGGTGGTGCCGGAGGTATAGATGATGTCGGAGAGTGAATTCGGATCTCCCCTGTGCAGGATCGGTTCAGCAGAACGGTCTTCCAGCATGCGAAACGACATCGCCTGCGGCCGGACGGGATGTTCTGCAGTTGGCAATACGATGACCGTACGCAGCGTCGGCAACGCACTACCGCCACCCAGGCGCTCCCAACCCGGCGACAACTGATCCAGCGCATCGAGATAGTCAAGATCACGGAAGCGGTCCATCGTGATCAGCACCACCGCATCCGATTGCAGCAGCACATACCCGAGTTCGTCGCGGCGATTGAGAAAGTTCACCGGTACCATGACGGCCCCAAGCCGGGCGATGGCAAATTTGGTTGCCACGAATTCCGGATAGTTCGCCATCAATACGGCCACATGCTCCCCAGCCTGCACGCCCGCCCTGCTCAAGCCAGCGGCCACCCTGTTGGACCAATCCGCCATGTCGGCGTAGGTATAGGTCCTCGTGTCCGTGACAACGAATTCCCGGTCTGGATGCTGCTTCGCGACGTGGTCCAGCATCTGATCGAGCGTACGCGCTCGCCACGGCGCATAGCTCGACTCCAGTCTTGCCTGGCGAGCCACCACGGAGGGCACGACTGGAGATTTCGCGTCGGTTGAATTCATTTGCATGAACCAGTTTGCTGCAGGAACGCTTCCTTCAGCGACAGGCCCATCGCCTCCAGGGCCTGCCGGGCCTTCGGTGTGATATGCGTCAGGGCCGCAAAACCGTGAATCATCCCGGCAAATCGATGCACTCGAACGCTTACTTCCGCCGCTCGCAGGCGCGCGATCAAGGCCACTCCCTCGTCCAAAAGAGGGTCACAATCTGCCGTCACGATCGTGGTCGACGGAAATTCTCGCAGGTCCGCGCTTAGCACCGCCGCCCGGGCATCCGACGTTTCAGAGTCCGGTAGATAGCACTCCCAGAACCACTGCATGGCCTCGCGTGTCAGCATCAGCCCTTCGCCGAGTCGCTTCATTGACTGTGAATTGCATGACGGATCTACGACAGGATACAACAAGGCTGCGTGCTGAAAACTCCAAGGACGGTCTTTGAGGGACAATACCGTACCAATGGCGATATGAGCACCCGCACTGTCCCCAGCTATGGCCAGAGCATCCGGCCGAATGCCCAAGGACTGCGGGTTGGCGGCGAGATGCTCGGCCGCCGCCATGCAATCCTGGATAGCCGCCGGGAATTTCCATTCAGGCGCCAGGCGATATTCCACCGCCACCACGACGCACTCCCCGTGACGCGCCAATTCGCGGCACATCGCATCGTGCGTGTCCAGATCGCCAAACACGAATCCTCCGCCATGGCAGAACAGCACGGCCGGCAGTTCGTTGCCGACGACCGGACGATAGAGGCGAAGACGCAGGTGCGCACCGTCGGGTCCCGGTATGCACAGATTCTCGACGCTCGCGAGGCTCGGCCCGCTGGATCCACAGAGAAAAGCGGCAGCGGCGGCCCTCACGTCGGACAGGGAAACGCCGGGCGGCGGCCGACGCAGTTGATTACGCCGGTTGGACAACAACTCATCGAAACAAGGATCACTGTACGCGCGCACTGTTTCAGTACCTTGCTGCCGCTCTCAACCTTGTCCGGGCGGGGTCATTGTCTGGATTCCAGTGTTCCGCGCAAGCCTTCCCGAGGCGGGTCTCAGCTCGAATCCGGAATAGCCCTCCGCCGCGCATTGCTGCAGCAAACGACGATAGCCGCGCACTCCGCCTGAGTATGGCATGAAAACGCGGGGCTTTCCTGCGATCTCGGCTCCGTTATAGAAGGACGGCGTAGTCCAATACAGGGTCTCCTTGGCACGCGCTTGCACCTCCTCGGTCCATGCCGACTCCCCTGCCTCGGTCGCCTCGAATTCCACCAGCGACTCCTTGTCCATTTTATCCAGGAGAGCCGCGAGCCAGTCGATCTGTTCCTCAGTGGACACCATCACATTGCTGAGCAAGGAGGGGCTGCCCGGTCCCACGACAATGAACATGTTGGGGAATCCCGACACTGCCACGCCATATTGAGTAACCGGTCCGTTCTCCCATTTGGCTTTCAGTGTCATTCCATTCCGGCCAGTGATTTGCGGCTTCAGCAAAGATCCCGTGAATGCGTCGAAGCCGGTGGCAAAGATGATCATGTCCAGCGCGTGCTCACCCGCACTGGTGCGAATGCCGCGTTCGGTAAAGTGTTCAATCGGTGTTTCTCGCAAATCCACCAATGAAACGTTGCTGCGATTGAATGTCTGGAAATATCCGCTGTCCACCGACGGACGCCTGGCACCAAAGGGGAAATCCGCCGGCAACAACTTCGCTCGTAGTGTCGGGTCGGCAACCAATTTCCCGATCTTGCGCCGTATGAAATCCACCGCCGTGTCATTGGCAGGCTTTGAAAGCAGAATGTCGTAGTAAGAAAGAGCAAATCCGAATCCCAGCCGATTCCAACCGGCTTCGTATACCTGCTCTCGCTCCTCCGGCGTAACCTCAAGCGCGGATTTTTTGTTGGGAATGAACCCCAGACCACTGGGAGAATTGGCGGCCTGCTCACGGCGGCTGCGATAATTTGCCTTGACCGCGCGGTCTTCTTCCTCGGACACCGGCGCGTTGGCCGCCGGAATGCTGTAATTGGGCGTGCGTTGAAATACGGACAAGTGGGCGCATTGCGGTGCGATGACCGGCGTCATCTGCATGCCCGAGGAGCCGGTGCCGATGATGCCCACGCGCTTGCCGGCGAAGCTCACCTCATGAAGCGGCCACTCCCCGCTGTGATAGATCTCCCCCTTGAACTGGTTCTGTCCCGGAATGTCAGGTCGCTTGGTGGTCGACAACTGGCCGACGCACAGCATCAGAATGCGGGCCGCCCAACGGCGTCCATCGCCTCCCTCGACAACCCACCGGCTGGTATCTTCATCAAAGTGCGCGCCGATCATGCGAGTGTTGAATTCAATGTCCTTGCGCAAATCGAAGCGTTCCGCAACGTGGCGGATGTAGCTCAAGATTTCGGGTTGTTGGGCGTAGCGTTCGGACCATCGCCATTCCTGCTCCAATTCGCTGGAGAATCGGTAGGAATAATCGTAACTCTCCACATCGCAACGCGCGCCCGGATAGCCATTGTGGTACCACACACCACCCAGGTCAGCACTCGCCTCCAGTACCGTGACACGCATGCCGCGAGAGCGCATCGTATAGAGCGCCCTCAAGCCTGCGAATCCCGCCCCGACAAGCAACACGTCTACATCAATCACTTGTTTTCTCCGCTTCTCGCGCGCCCCTGACTGGCCGCGCACCGGTAACCGATCAGGCTTTGAGTAGGATTGAGGCGCCATTGGCGCCCAGCCCCAGGATTGCCGACAGTCCCACCTTGGCATCGGGCACTTGCCGGCCTTGCGCTTGCCCTCGAAGCTGCCAGGCCAGCTCACAGACCTGCAACACACCCTGCGCGGTGGTAGCTTCGCCAAACGACAAGAACCCACCGCTCGGATTTATCGGCAGGCGTCCGCCGATGCCCAGATCCCCATGTGCGAGCATCCAGTCCGATTGTCCGCGTTCGCAAAAGCCAAACAATTCCGGCCACGCCAGTACCTGCCAGACGGAATTGTCTGCCATCTCCAACAAGTCGACGTCCTCGGTTCCCATCCCGGCAGCCTTCAATGCACCTGCAACCGCGCCGCCCACTTCGCTCGTGTGCGCCGCAGCGTTGTCGCAGTAGGCAGAAACAGTGGGGATACGGGAAGAAGGATCGCCAAAAACCCCCGTCGCGATCGCGGATCCTGCAACCTGCACCAATGGATTGCCCAGCCGCCGCGCCTGCGCTTCGCTGCCCAATACCACGGCGGCGGCGCCATCACTGACGGCGCAGATTTCCAGCAAGTGCAGCGGATCGCTCACCATCGGCGAGCGAAGGACGTCAGCAGCACTACATTCACTGCGATATCGAGCCAGCGGGTTCGCAACGGCATTCCGATGCATCAGCACCGATACCTGCGCCAAGGTTTCGTGCGTGGTGCCCACCTCGTACATCCGGCGTCGTGTCTCCAGCGCCCAATAGGCGGGATTGGTGGCGCCCATGGTCACCCATCGTAGAAAATCCCCGTCGGAGATGTCATCAGGCGAACCAGGCGGGCGAGGAATGAACCCCTTGGGCATTCGCTCTGCGCCTACCGCCGCCACCACATCACTTTGACCACTGGCAATCATCATGGCGGCCGTATGCACGGCTATGCCACCCGCCGCGCAACCACCGCCCACATTGATCGCGGGAATTCCTTGCTCGGCTACGGCTTGTAGAACTTCATTGGCGTGCAAGCCCCATCCCATGCCACCCTCAAACCGCGAACTGGCTGCAACCAAGCCACGCAGATCTGTCCATTCAAGACCAGCATCCTTAAGTGCGCCGCCCAGCGCCTCGATCGCCAGTTGCAACTGCGGCTTGTCGGGAAACTTGCCCCATGCATGTGCGCCGACGCCCAGCACATAGACCGGCCTCATGCCGAACTCGCGTTGGGAGGCAGCGGCCTGTACTTGTACGTCAGCACCTCGCAACCGTGTTCATCGCGATACAAAGGTTCCACCGTCAGCCCGACCGACATGTCGATGCGCCAATCCCCCAGCGCGCAACCCGTCAACATGCCCATCACCCGCAGGCCCTCCGGCAGCTCCACGAGGCCAATGGCATACGGTATCCAAGGGTCCATCTTGAATAGCGGAGGCGGTCGATAGGCCTGAATGGTGAAGCTATGCAGTTTGCCGACGCTGCCAAAGAAGGTGTCCAGCATTTGCTTGTTCACACAGAGCGGATTGCGGCAGCTCAAGGACTTGGGGAAATAATGCGTCCCGCATCCCGCGCAGCGCGTCCCTATGAGTTCGGCCCCACTGGCCGACCAACGGAACAGCTCCTTGACCACCGGTACCTGCTGATGTGTGCTCATGATCCTGATTCGGCCTACAACGAGAGGATGTCGCGAACCTCGCGGAAATACGGCTTTCCCGTCGCCACGTCAGTAACTGTCACTTCGTGACGCACATAACGACGCTCGCGGCGCAGGAACTTGTCAATCGCCTTCGTATGAATCCTTACCGTGGCGCCCATAGGAATCGGCGCAAGAATTTCCGAATCGTGATAGGTGTGTATGGAGCCGATGGCAAAAGGCTTGGTATGGTCGAACTGTACCGACAATACAAAGTGCGACACGAACAGCGGCGGAACGATGGCGCCGCCAAACGGCGAGCTGCCATCGATATGCCATTCGTTCATCAGCCACCCTTCATACCACGGGTTGAAATCCTCGACTCCATCGGCATACAAAATCACCAATTCGGGGGTGATGTGCAGATCCCTCGACAATTCATCGCCCACGCTCACCATGTCCCAATAGGTCTGGGAGACTGAATTCAACCCCTCGACGTATTCGCGCGTTTGGCGGATCTGCAACTCCGTCATTGGGCGCAGCGCGTCCGTGGCGGGCGCGTGCTTTTCCAGCGTTCCCAATCTTTTGCTCATGTTCCCACGTCCGCCTCGACCCAGCCCACGGTCTTCTTCTCGCCCAATTGATTGTCAGCCCAGATTTCCACCCGGAAGCGAAAACCGCTGCCCTTGGGTTTTTTCTCCCGCACTACGCCGTGTGTGGTGATGATTTCGTTGGCGTACGTTGATGCAATGTACTTGCAGGTCATGCGCGCGTTGGTAAAGAAATGACGCCCAAAATAGTTCACGCACATTTCAGCGAGGTAGGCCGAGGACATTTCGCCGGTCTGTATCGGGGATTTCAAACCGGTTTGCGCGGCATACACCGGATCCCAATGATTGGGGTTAAATCTCCCCCAAAGCCGCGACCCCATGAGCTGGATCGCGGCCATCTTCTTCACGCCCATCAACTCAAAGCCCACCGGTGTGTCGGCCGAGATGATGCCTTGGGCGTTCGGAGCCCCCAACTTATGCCTGTTCATTCTTCTACGTCCTTTGAATGCGCAGCGTTCAACCCACCACGCCTTGAAAATCGATCTTGACCATTTCGCGAGTGGCCTTGCAAAACGACGGGCGAGCTTCAAGTCCGGCCACATACTGCGACAGGCAGGGATGCAACGAACGCCAGCCGCCGCCTCCCAACAACGGCGCGGCGAGCGCCGGTATCTCCTGGATCAGAAAATCCAGATGCCCCAGTACGGATCCCACCTCCAGATCCGCATGCGACAATGAATCGCCTACCGCAAACTGGCGGCCATCAATAAGCCGGCCGATTTCCTGGATCCCACCGCTGATCTTGCGCTGATGGCGGCTCAACCACTTGCCGCTATGCTGCTGCGCCGGACGGGCCAGTTCGAAATTGATGCGTACGATGGCATCCATCACACCCACAGCGAGGACACGAAAGCGGCCCATCGCGAGGCGTGCATCCGCGGTCTGCGGCACGAGTGCTGGCGAGGGGAAGCGCACTTCGAGCCACTCCAGGATATAGGATGACTCGTAGACCGTCTCGCCGTCGTCAGCAATCAGGATCGGCAATTGCTGCAGGGGGTTCCAGTGCCCGACACAGGTGTCCTCGTGCCACGGAATGTCCCATTGCATCTCGAACGGTATGCCTTTCTCGTGCAGCGCAATGACCACTTTGCGACCGAATGGACTTGGCTTTGCATTGATGAGTTTCATCACCGCGTCCTGCGCATCAAAGCGCCGTGTAGCCACCATCGATCAAGATTTCGGCGCCCGTGATGAAGGCCGCCTCGTCGCTCGCCAGGAACAACGCCAGGTCCGCGATCTCACGCGGTTGGCCCACCCGCTTTACGGGGTTCGCCTGGATCACCGCGTCGACATACGCCTGTGGCATGCCGTCGAGCATCCCGGTCTTGATGGAGCCGGGACAGAAGCAGTTGACCCGAATGTTCTGTTCGGCGTACTCGACCGCCGCGGTCTTGGTCATCATCAGCACCGCGCCTTTCGAAGCATTGTAGGCAACCAACTGGGGGAAGGCGACCACACTGGCCATCGATGCCGTGTTGACGATGTTTCCGCCGCCATTTTCCAGCATCAAGGGAATGGCGTACTTCATCCCAAGGAACACACCGCGAGTATTGACCGCCAGCACGCGATCGAACGCTGCCTCATCGTAGTCGCCGGTCTTTTGCAACGGACCTTGAATGCCGGCGTTGTTGCAGAGAATGTTGAGGCCGCCGAAGTTGCTTTTGGCTGCTTGCATCATGCCCCTAACATCCTCTGCCTTTGATACATCGGCCTGGAACGGCAAGCACTTCTTCCCAAGCCGCGCGGCCACTTCGTTCTGCTTGCCCGAGATGTCCACCGCAATCACCGAGGCACCTTCCTGGACGAAGCGCTCCGCGATCGCGGCGCCCATGCCATAACCGGCGCCTGTCACCACGGCCACCTTACCCTCGATTCTTCCCGCCATGAGTCTCTCCCGCGCTGAGGTACGATGAATCAGAACTTGTAGCGAGCTTCGACCGCGAAGGTACGGGGCAATCCCGGGACCGCGAGGTTATAGGTGAACAGACTGCCAAAGCCGATTCCACCCACGTAGTAGGTCTTGTTGGCAAGGTTCTTCCCCACCGCCGCGACCGACCATCCGGAGTTCTGGCTGTCCAGGGCAAGCCGCGCGTTGACCAACCCGTATCCGGGAACCGTGGCACCTGGATTGGCAAAGTTTGCCGTCGAGCTGAAGCTCGAGGGCGACTGACCATACCCTTCCACGCGGAAGGACAGCCGCGTCTGCTCGATGACGCTGCCACTGACTTCGGCGAACACCACACCCGAGCGCTTGGGCGTATCCGGCACCGGGCCGAACCCAATGGGTGCCCCACCCAGCACACTGACTTGGTTGTCGGTGAATTGCGCATCCGTCATGCTGACGTTGGCTCCCACCTGGAGCCAGGAAGCCGGACTGATACTGCCGTCCAACTCGATTCCCGTGACGCGAGTTTTGGGTACGTTCACCGTGATGGCCGCCAGATTCCCAAACAGCACCGCGTAAGTCACGCGCTGTGAGTCCTTCACGCGCAGGTTGTACACGGCGGCGTTGAAACGCGCCGGCATGTCGCCGACACGTCCCTTGAACTTTGCGCCCAACTCCACGTCGGTCGCCGTTTCGGTCTTGTATTCGCTGCCGCCCTCGCTGCCAAATCCCGGAATGGGCGGGGAGAAGAAATTGAATCCGCCATTGCGCGTGCTGCTGCGCGAGGTCAGATACAGCAGCGTGCTTTCGGTGGCCTGCCACTGCAGTCCGACGTGCCATGCCGGCTTTTTAAAGGTATCTGACTGCGGTGTTTGATAGACGGGCAGCGGATTGGTGATGAACGTGTCGTCCGCCATATGCTCGAACGTGACCTTTTCGCGGGTATAACGGGCGCCCAGCGTGAAGCTGAGTCCGCTGACCCCCGTGGCCTGGCTCAGGTCATAAGTTCCCTCTCCATACAGCGCATAGGACTTGCGCTTAGTGATCCCATGATTGATCTGATCGGCCGCCGGCGCAAAGGGTGCGAAGTCGAAGATGAAGCTGTTCGTTCGTTCATCGGTTTTCTCGTCGTTGAGATACAGTCCCGCCACATACGACAGCTTTTCCGACATGCCCTTGCCCAATACCTGCAGTTCCTCGGAAAACTGCTCGGTGCGGCGCCGCCCACCGAGATCACCACGTTCATCGACCACGAACGGCGAGCCGTCGTACTCCGCGCCGTCGAAATTGCGCAGGTTGGTGTAGCCGAGGACATTCTTGATCTGCAGATTCGACGCGACGTCGAACGAGGAGATGTTCGAGACGATCATGTTATTGGCTTGGTGGAACGGCAGCGAACTGACGCTGACGGTATAAGGCCCGCGCGCCGCCTGAACACTGGCAAAATTCATGATGCCCAGCGGATCGACGCCCGGATGTGCCGCGACGTAAGCATCCCAGGCATTGGGGACGGGAATGATGGCATTGAAACCCGCCGGAGTGAAAAGAAAGTTGGCGGGTGCCGGCGCGTTGGTGCTGCCGGTGGGGTAAATGTTGTACAGAACGTCGCTCATGCTATAGCCATTGGCATGCGCGTAATCGATCACCAGATCGTTCTTGAAGCCGTCCGACGGCTTGATCGTGAGGCTTGCGCGGGCGGCGTAGCGCTCCATGCCGCCAAGCTTCAGTTGATGCACGGTGTCATACTGGTAACCGTCGCTATCGGTGTAGAACACCGCGATGCGGCCCAACACCTTGTCATCAACCAATGGCAGATTCAGTGCGCCCTCGGCGCGCTTCTGGCCGTAGTTGCCGCCCGACACCGACACATAGCCGCCCCATCGATTTTCCGGCTTGGCCGACGTGTAGAGCACCGTGCCGCCAGTCGAGTTACGGCCGAACAACGTGCCCTGGGGGCCCTTTAGAACCTGCACTGACTGCAGGTCATACAGCGGCGTGGAATCGCCTGAATTGAACTGAACCTCGTTGAAATACGGGAGCACACCGGGCAGCACACCGCTGTAGGCGTCGAGTGACTGGCCGCGAATGGCAAAGTTCAACGAGTCGGAGTTCTGCCCGGCCTTGACGGTGAGTCCGGAGATGGAGGACTGCAGATCCGCCTCGGTCACGATCCCGCTTTTCTGCAGCGCCTCGCCGCTCAGGGCAGTGACCGCCACCGGGGTGCGCTCCAAGGTCTCTTCACGGCGCTGGGCGGTGACCACGATCACCTCCAGATCATCGCCTGCCGACGCCTGTGCGCCAGCGGAAGCCGGCGTCGAACTGGTTTCTGCACTCGTTGCCGTTTGGATATTGAGCAACAACAAGGTTGCCAAAGCCGATGTTGGAATATGCCAGCGCATCTTGAACTCCCCTACGTTTCTTGATCTGAAAATGAACACCGGCCGCACTTCCACCGATCTTTGGAGTGAAAAGGCTTATCGATCGCATAGCGATCTACCGTGTATTCACGCCCAAGCTAACTTCACGGGCCATATTTGTCAACTATGGTATTGACGTTTTTCGAGACAAATATTCACCATTTTTCAAACTCATGCATATCTCGTTGGTCATTACAGCTTCAAGCATCGGCTGCGCCCTCCTGCCATAGTTCTTTGAAACCAGACACTTATGCGACGTTTTGCCCGTCGACGCTCCGCTGGTATTCCCGTTCGGACATAGCACCATTGCTTTGCGACGTAAGAGGATGTTTCCTGATCCAGACCCAGAGGAGCATGTTTTCCACGGTATCGTGGAAACTGGCGCCGACTCTCCAGGGCCCACGGGGGGGGCGTAGGCCGCACCGTCGCGCCCCCCGCTCGCATGAGGCGCACCGATGCATTACGCTTGGGCAGTAATAGTGAATTAAGAGGGTGCCAATGGCTTCTTCCAGTGGAATCGGCAGACGCCGCACGGCAGCAAAAGAAGACGCTTCTGTGTCCTATCACCAGCGTCGAAAGGATATCGGCGAGGCAGCTGTACGCGTTTTCAACAGGCTTGGATTCACCGGGGCCAGTATCAGCGCGGTAGCTGCAGACTTGAAGATCGACCGTGCGACGCTGTACTACTACATCGGATCCAAGGAAGAGTTGTTCGATGAAGTCCTGCGCGAAGTGATCCAGAACAACGCCGCCATTGCCGGCCGCATTCAGGCAAGCAAGATGAGTCCGCGACACAAGCTGCGCGACATGATTACGGCGCTGATGTCATCCTATGGCGCCAACTATCCTCTGATCTACATCTATATCCGCGAAAACCTCAGCCACGTAAGCGACCGGCGCTCGCAGTGGTCCAAGCACATGCGCAAGCTGAATCGCGACATCGAGAACGCCATCATTTCGATCGTCGAGGAAGGCTACCAGAGCAAAAGTTTCAGGAATGTCGGGTCGCCGCGTGTAGTGGCCTACGGAATCTTGGGCATCATCGGTTGGACACACCGCTGGTTCAGGCCCGACAGTTCCGATGTGTCCGCCGAAGAGATCGGAAGGACCTATGCAGAAATGATCCTTTCGGGTCTGGAGACGGGTTACTGAGGAGCGAATCAATTTGAGCACCCCCTGTCGCCGGCCTCGCGGGGGAGGCTAGGTGGCGGCGCAGGCATTGGAAGTCGGCTCGACAAATCGCTCGGCCGGCCGGGTGATCGGGGCGTGCCGTTGCACGGGAAGATGCCGGGCGAAATCCGGGGAGCTATTCGAATACGGCGATGGGGCGTAAACCGGCGTCAGCCTTGGACGCC
>CAITMP010000636.1 GCA_903893525.1 uncultured Acidobacteriia bacterium
ATCGTAACGGCCATGCGGGCGGACCCTGCCCAACGGTTTCCCTCGGTCGAGGCATTCGCGAAGGAGTTGCGTCCGTACCTCCTGACAGGCGGTCCGTCTGCGAAGGTGCCGACGGAGCGGAAGGCCGTGCCGCCGCCGCAACCGCACACTGCACCCCTGGCAGAACCGCCCATGCCGCCCAGGGGGGAAACGGTGCCCGCGAAGCCTCCAATCCAAGCGCCGAAAGCGCCGGTCGCCGCCGTGCCGGGTCGCGAGCGTCCAGGCTACGAACCGCAGAAAGAATTGGACCGGCTGAAGCTCGCCGCGGCGCAGGAGGCGTCGAAAGTTGAACCGCCCGGGCAACCGCGACCTGTGGCGGTCCCTGACGGGTGGGGACTCCCCAAGGGATGGGACCTACGGGGGATCTTGAGCCTCATGCTGCTCGGCACTCCGTTCACGCTCTGGCTGACCGGAGAAACTCCGTCATGCTCGATGAACGAGGCGATCGGTTGGGGCCTTACGAAAGCCGGAATCCCGAACGATAGTATCCATAACGAAGTTACGGGCACTCCTGCACCTTCGTGCCCGAATGGCATGATCGGCATCCCAGCGGGGTCTTATCGGATGGGCGACCCGCCCGGACGCTTTGTCACCGTTGCTGGATTCTGCATGGACCGGACGGAAGTGACCGCCGACGCGTACGCGATGTGCGTTCAAGGACGATCGTGCTGGGCATGGGAGACGGCGCCAACCCAATTCTGCAATGCGTATATTCCTGGCCACGGTAACCATCCGATGAACTGCGTCGACTGGAACCAGGCGGTTACGTTCTGTCGGTGGCGCGGTGCTCGATTGCCGTCGGAGGAGGAGTGGGAATATGGAGCTCGCGGTACCGACCGACGAACCTACCCCTGGGGCAACCAGGCTCCCAGTTCCACACTGCTCTGCTGGATGACCAACGACGGAACCTGCGGCGTCGGCGGCTTCGAGGCCGGGGACTCGTACTTCGGACTCCATGATATGAGTGGAAACGTGTGGGAGTGGACCTCGACCGGCGTGCCGGGTGCCGACGAGCGGGTCTTCCGCGGCGGGAGCTGGAACATCACCGATCCGTCCCGTGTCCGCGCTGCAAGTAGCGACCGTCACGTTCCGGGATATATCGGTGGAAATCTGGGTTTTCGTTGTGCGCGAACCCCGCTGTAGCGGACCGATGTTTCAGGTCATTTCGGGCGGCTCGTATCCGCAAAACTCCCGAATCGCGTTCGTCGCAAGCCGAAGGAGTTCCTGCCTTTCCCATTCTGATTCGACGCCAGCCCCGGCAAGACCACCTACCGCTCGGCATTCGGGTTCGACCCACGACGCGAGTCCGATCAACGCCCTCAAGCGTAGCGGTCCATCCTCGCGGTAGATCGACACCCACCGCGACTTTGTCGGCTGGGGACGTCGGTGGTTTGTTTTCTCGTAGAACTGCACCGAAATGCGGGGATCTCGATACATGAAGTAGACGGTTGCTAACGTGATTTCGTTCTTCATTGCACAGCGACCTTTCGTCAGTGACGATCGGTCCGTTCGGCGGCGGGTGCCAATGTTGCTGCTCTCTTCGGTGAGACCCTCTTCGACGTCGGGAGCCTCGGGCTCTCGGTGGGGGGGGTCGAGGCCGGAGATGGGACCGTCCAGAGACTCGCCCGCATGCCCCCGGCCCGCGACGGGAACCGACAGGCCTTCGCCGCGAGCATGACCGACGGCGACTCGCCGGGGGAGGTATTCACGGCCCGCCCGTGCAGATACATTCCGCCGCACGATGGCACGCAAGCCCAGCGCCCCGAAGCCAGCGTGGCGCTCGTCGAGGGCTCCCGCGGGTGCATGACGGGCGTCAGCGGCCCGAGGCGCTTCGTACTCTGGGTGTTCTGTCAACTCCAGGATTCGATGGACGCATTGGATGCCCTATGCTCCGGGGTCGCTGCCGCCGCCGCCGCCGCACCCCGCCAGCGTGAGC
>CAITMP010000637.1 GCA_903893525.1 uncultured Acidobacteriia bacterium
CAGCAAAGTTAGACGCTTCTATATTTCATTCAAAACGCTGCCGTGCGGCAATTTTCCGCCTACCCAAAACTTCAGCACACGCGATGTCGAATCCCCGGCAGGGAGTCCCACGTTTAAGCGGGCGGGGCTGCCGCGCGACTACCCGACCGCGTGCCCCCTATACTACAAACGCCAAGGTCTGAGCCGAGAATCGACCGGCGAAGGAAGCTGCGAAACTTCAGACAATCCTGGTCTTTGAGCGGCAATCAAATCAAGGTTCTCCCCGGGGAAACGAAACATTCACAAACGCAGAGAAAAGCGGACCGGCACCTCGATCTCCGATGCAACCGGAACGGAATTGACCTGCGCCGGTTCGAATGACCAACTTCGTACCGCTGCCAATGCCGCCTCATCGAGCAAGGGAAAACCGGAGGATTCCTTGATCCGGACGTTGGCCGCCCGGCCCCGCTCTGACACCGTGACCGCCAGAATCACCAAACCCTGCTGATGGCGTCGTTTCGCTTGGGCCGGATAGGGCACTTCCGGATTATTGCCGTACTTCGGGACCGCTTTGACGCCGACCTGGCGCGGACTCGGCAAGGCGTTCGTGGCCAGGTCCATGGCTGGGGCCTGGCTGAGCGTGGCGGACGCAACGGGTACCGCCTCGCCGGTGGACAGCGGTCCCGGAACCACCACTCTTGGAACCATCTTTGGTACCAAAGGAGTCGCAGGATTGGGTTCCGCGACCGCGACCGGCGCGGTAGCGACCGGTTCCACTGCCTGGACTTCGCGGGGTTGGACTTGGACGATTGGCGCGGGGGGCACGACAGGGGCAAGAATGCTGCGCGTCGGCTTTGCGGTCGCAAGGGGTTCCGGTTCTCCTTCCACCACCAAGGTGATCGCCAGCGGACGGTCCACCCTTTCCTCCGCCTTCGGTGCGTCCCGTCCCGGGGCCAATACCACCGCCATGAAGGCGAGCGAGTGCCCCATGATCGAACCCGCTAAACACCAACTTAACCGGCCAGTTTTCACATTTTCGGCGGCGAACGATCAAAAGCGGGCGGTCACACCGAAGCGGACCTGCAGCGGTTCCACCGGATGAAAATGCACCTCCGTCGCGGGCGCCGCCCCGGGACTGATCCGTGACTCGTAATAGTAGGCGATGTCATGGTCCCGGCGGTCCAAGAGATTGGAGACATCCGCGGAGGCGCTCCAGTGTTTGTTAAAGCGGTAACCGAGATGGAAGTTCAGCAGCATGGTCTCACTCGAACGCGCCGCCCCGGTGGAGATCAAATCCCGCGGCCCAAAATAGCGCAGGCGCAATCCCGCGCTCAGCCCCCGCTCATCATGCAGGGTCACCCCGGCGGATAGTACTTGCTCGATGGCTTCCGGCACATGGGTCCCGCCATCGTCATCGGGTTGCGTGAAACGGGCCACGGAATTGGCATAGTCCAGATCCAGGGTCAACCAGTCCGTCGGCGAATAGTAATTGGCCCATTCAATCCCGTACCGGTTGCTGGGTTGCGGACTGTTGACAGTGTTTCCCGTATCCCCTTCGTAAAGCAGCTCGGATTGGCTGTGCAACGCCCAGACCGATAGGGTGCTTTGCCATTGGGGCACGATCAGGCTGCGCAAGCCGATTTCCGCCCCCCGGGTTTGGAACAAGCCGCTGAGCGGAGTGGCGGGCGTGCCGTCCGGGTTTACGGTCGCCGTGGTTCCCCGCGCGTCGTCGCTATGGAAACCATACCCTCCATTCACGTAAAACTCCGTGCGGTACCAAGGGCCGAAAATCAGGCTGAGTTTGGGACTGGCCAGACCCGTGAACTGATTCCCCGAATTAGCCGGGTTTTGCACCGTGGTATTCGTCTGATAATAATCCCGGACGTTGAAATTATAGACGTCGCCCCGCACGCCCGCGATGCTCCTGATCTTCTCCGCCCATTGGATCTTGTTCTCCCAATACCAACCCACGCTGGTTTCATTAAAGGGTTCATCCGAGAAGTTTGTACTTAGAGTGATGTAATGAGAGGAGTTTGAGGACAAAGAAGGTCTCATCATGGAAGCCATAGGAGCGTTTGGTCAGCGTTTTGATTTTGTTATTGATGCC
>CAITMP010000638.1 GCA_903893525.1 uncultured Acidobacteriia bacterium
TCCTGGAAGACTATCCCGAACTGGCCTCCGACGACATCCGCGCCGCCCTCCAATTTGCCTCCCGCCTCCGGGACAAAGTCGTCCAATGAAGCTCCTGTTCGACGCGAATCTCTCCCGTCGAATCGTTCCCATGCTCCTCGACATCTTCCCCGGCTCAGCCCGTGGAGTTCTCTAGGGGAACGCGGATCTACCATGGTCACGGCGGACTTCGACTTCACCCCGCTGGTCGACTCGCGAGGCACGCCACCCAAAATCATCCGGCTCGAAAAGATGGATTACTCCACCGAGGTAGCTGCCGACTTGTCCCGCGTAGTTCGCGAGCGTAACTGTTCCGCACGCGCTGAACTGCAGCAGCAAGGAGACGAAGATGGAGCAGGTAACAATTCCAAGCCAGTATAGCGCCCCGTACCTACTCAAACCGAGCGCGTCCAGTGTCTATGCCCGTGCAGAGGTACAGTACAGTGGCGTGGCGTTTCTCCCTGTCAATGCCTTGAGTCCTGTCATTCGCATCTTGCGGAATGTTTCTTCGGCGGATGCTGCTGACGCAGCAACCTTGCATGCTCGTATTTCAGCAGCCAAAATGCCGGGCACGTGCGCTCAAACGGTTCCATGGGCGTTGGAACCAAAGCGTTGACGAGATGGAAGGATCGCTGCTGCTTCACTGGAAGCATCCCAGAAACGGTCGCACCATTTTATTGATGTGCACAGCAACCACCTGTAAGCCCGTGGATTTGTACACAGAGGTTAAGGTGCAGGGGGTAAGAACCGGCAGCTGCATGATTCGTGATGCAAAACGTCAGGATCTTGCAGCAATGATTTGGGCCATCGGCATATAAAGGTCTACGCCTTCTCGTGGAGTTTGCCGGATCAACGTTGCCAATATCCGCGCGCTGGAGCATCGGCTAGAGGTTGAAGCAGATGCTCCAGATCACGCGGTAATTTTCAACGTTCCTATTTATGACGACGACCCCATACTTGCTCATCGAATAGCGGTCGACCCTCTAGACATCTCACACCATCTGCGTCCGTATGGTCTTCAAACTGACCCACCACCGACGAGCGCGACCAATACGTCAAGGAAATGCTGGCCGAGATGCCCCTCAACCGCCTCCGCAACGCCCGCAACCTGACCCAGGAACACTTGGCTGGAATCCTGCGGAAGGACCAGTCGGCCATCTCCCAAATGGAGCGCCGCAGCGACATGTACGTCCGCACTTTGGCAGATTTCATCAAGGCCATGGGCGGCGAACTGGAGATCCGTGCCAATTTCCCGGAGGGCAGCATCCGGATTACCGGATTGACTCCGCAGTAGACTGGTCGGTCGTTGGCGTGGCCGCAGGCACACCGAACCGACTTCCCCCACTGAGCGCCCGAGTGATGGAAAATAGGAAGCAGACCGATACTCTGGAGAGCATTCATGGCGAACTTCGGCTACAACGTACTATTTGAAGAACTGGGCGAAGGTGGATTCCAAGTCATGGTTCCCGCTCTCCCAGGCCTCATCACGTACGGCCGCACCTTGGTCGAGGCCCGCGAGATGGCCCGCGATGCCATCACTTGCCACGTTCGAGGCTTGATCAAAGATGGTGAGGAAATCCCGGAGGATCCATTCCTGCCTGTCCCTCCGATTCAGGAAGAAATGCTCATAGCTGTCTGACCCATGTCTCGCTTCGGAAGCCTGAAACCGAGGGTTGTCTTGCGGGCGCTAGCGCGTGATGGCTGGTACGTCCATGAAACCACCGGTTCTCACGTCCAGTTGAAACATCCGAAGAAGGCCGGACGGGTTACCGTGCCGAACCACCAAGGCTTCGATCTCCCGAAACCGATAGTACGAAGCATTATTCGTCAGGCAGACCTGACCAACGATCAGTTCGAAGCCCTTCTGGACTAGGGAAACCCCGGTGCACCACCGGCCATCACAGCCCACGAAAATAATTTCGCCCTCCCCGCAACCCCAACAAACCAAACCCAAAACCACCAAATCCGACACCCGCAGTCCCACTCCCCATAGTTCGTTTTCCACCCCCTCCCGCGCTAACATCACCGCGCGATGGAAAACACAACCCAATCCCAAAATCCGACCCCTAA
>CAITMP010000639.1 GCA_903893525.1 uncultured Acidobacteriia bacterium
CGGGATCGCGCAACGGATCGACCACGTCCTGGTGAACAGCAAGCTGAACTCCCGCGTCCGCCAAGTCACCTACACCCGCGTGAATGCGGATTTCCCGGAAGGCCCCACATACCGGAACGATTTCACGCGTCCCGAACGCTACTCCGACCACGACGCCCCGGCCGTCTATATCAAGCTCCCCGTCGAAGTCACCAGCCGGTCCCGCGTCAATGCCACCGCATTGGCCCTGAACCGCGTAACCGGCCGCCAAATCGGCACCATCACCGTGACCAACACCGGCACCAGTGCGCTGACCGGCCCCGTCTACGTTTTCTTCACCAACCTGCCTTCGGGCGTGACGCTGCCGGACCTGCCGCAATCCAACGGCATTCCGTACGCGACCATCACCCTGCCGAGCGGCCTGGCCCCCGGTGCCACCAGCGCCCCCACCACCATCAGTTTCGCCAATCCGACGAACGCCCGTGTCGGCTACACGCCCAAGATCTACGACGTCAATTTCTAATCGGAGAAACCTACACACATGAATCGGAGCACACTCCTTTCACTCCTCGGCAGCCTCGTCATCGGGGCTGCCGCCCTTCAAGCCGGCACCGTCACCTACCAGGTCACGGTGGACACCTCCGGCTTCGCGGCCAACACCCCCGGCTTCATCGACTTCCAGTTCAACCAAGCCAGCACCAACTCGCTGACCGGCCTGGCGTCGATCACCAGCTTCACTTCGACCGGCTACACCTTCAACGATTCGCTCAACTACGTCACCAGCGGCATCACGGGCAGCTTTTCGTCCCTGCCTGTGGTGATTCCGAATGACGCCGGCGGCACCAACGTGTTCGCGCGCGGAGTAACGTCGTTCGGCAGCAACTTCACGGCGCTTGTGACTCTGAGCGGCAATGTCGTGGGAGGCACAGCCGGTGACCCCAGCCAGTTCTTCGTGATCCTCGAAGACACCAACGGAGCTTCCCTGTTCCCGACCCTCGGGCTGGT
This sequence comes from uncultured Acidobacteriia bacterium, assembly GCA_903893525.1. Taxonomy (GTDB): domain Bacteria; phylum Acidobacteriota; class Terriglobia; order Bryobacterales; family Bryobacteraceae; genus BOG-234. The sequence continues at coordinate 985 of CAITMP010000639.1, forward strand.
GGGCGAGATCGCCACCGTCACAGTCAACACCGATGGCAGCACGACCCCATCCGTGAATTCCTTCGCGGGCGGTTCGGCCTATGCCGGTGCCCCAACGCCAGAACCGTCCTCGATCCTGCTGGGCGTGGCCGGCTTGGCAGCGTTGGCCACCCGCCGCCGCCGCGCGTAATTCGGTTTCATCCTACGGCATCGCAAAGGGCGACCTACGGGTCGCCCCTTCGCATTTCCATTCACCGATGCCATACTGGGAACGGTGGGACCCCGCCGTTCAGCCGCCGCCTGTCTGCGTGCTTCAGGTTGCGTGGGGCGGCCAATCTTGGCCGCGGCGAGCTTTAGCAAGCCGTAACCGCACCGCTCGGCGCGCCAGCGGTTATTCCTCAGAAGGTACGGAGAACGTCAGGCAGCGTGGAAAATGTCCGATCAAATTGACCTGAAACAGCTCTCCCTCCGCGAAAGCGAGCAAGTGGAGTGGAAGGAAAACGTCGCCGATCCCGACGACGTGGTCAAGACACTATCCGCCTTCGCCAACGATTGGGCCAACCTGGGAGGCGGCTACGTCGTCTGCGGTGCCAAGGAGGCAAAGGACCAATTCGGCTTCTCCACATTAACCGTAGTTGGACTGACGGCATCGCGGCTCAAAGAGGTCGAAGGGCGTGTCCTAACGGCCTGCCGCGACCGGGTCTCCCCGCCAATCACTCCGACCGTCGAGGAGCTCCGAACCGACGACCCCGAACACCGCGTATTGGTCTTCATCATGCCCGCTAGCCGGACCGCCCACCTTTTCCGTGGACGTGACGACTCCGGCAGGCACTACGTCCGTGTAAGCCGGGAGACACGAGAAGCCCGTAACGGCCTTCTCCGGGAGCTACTGGTCCGCAAGGGTGTAACCGAGGAGTGGGACCGCCGCCCTTCCACTACAGCGACGGTCAACGACCTCGACCTGCTTGCCCTCCGGGATGGACTGCAAAGGATGAACATCTTCCAGCCCGACCGGGGGATTGACGACTACCTTTCGGACACCAAGACCCTCAGCCCCTTCGTCCCGCCCCTCCTGTACAAGGAGCCCCTGACGGGAATCCTCCGCCCCCGCAATTTCGCACTGCTCTTGTTCGCGCGGAACCTGCAGGCACATGTACCGGGGGCATTCGCCCTCTTTTCGATCTACGGGGGACCGGACCGCTCCGAACCCCATGCCGAGCGGCATGAACTGGCGGGAACCATCATCGAACAGGCCAAAAGGCTCATCGAACTGCTCGACGTCCAATCCTATCGTTCATTCGACAAGACGGACCGGACATCCCCCAACGCCGTCAGTTACCCGCCACAAGCCCTCCATGAGGCCATGGTGAACGCGCTCGCCCATCGCGACTACGAATCCAACGAGCCCACCCGAATCACAGTGTTCTCGGATCGCATAGAGATATCCTCGGCTGGATCGATCCCGACGGGAATCTCCGTCGAAGAATTTCGATCCGGCAAGGCCACGCCGAAATGGCGCAACCAGAGCTTGGCTTGGTTTTTGAACAGGCTGCAGTTGGCACAGGCCGAAGGCCAGGGGATTCCGACAATACTGCGGTCCATGCGCCAGGAAGGTTGCCCACCACCACGGTTCGAGGTCAATGAGGCACGGGTCACATGCATCCTGCCGTCCCATCCCCGCCATGCCTTGGCGAGGGAACACAGGCTTGTGTCCGACGCAATTTCGTTGGGCGATTTCTGTTGGAAAAGGACCCGCTGAACATCCGGACTCTGAAACTCTTTGCCGAAGTGCAGCAAGCCCGGCACGATCCCGAACCCGTCCGGGTATTGCGGGCAGAGATCGGGGAACGGCTGAATGATCTGCCGACGGACCTTTTGTCGCAATTCGCCGAAATACTTTCAAAAAATGCCGTGTCAACAACAGATGACGACGCTACCGAACAGGATATACGCCGGGCCCAGGCTCTGAGCCCTGATAGCGATACGCTCGAATTGCTGACCGGCGCGTCAAAGGTCATCGACCTGTTTCGAGCACTTCCGAAGCGATACTGATCGGCTTGGACGGTTCTGCCCCCTACCGGCCACCCTCCCCCATTTTCCCTTCCACCCGAATCGCCCCCCGTCCGGTTATCCTGAATCGTGCTCCGAAGAACCCTACTCCAACTCTCCGTCCCGGCCCTGATCCAAGCCCAGGCCCGCCGCACGCCCCTCCAAGTCCTCGAAAACCACATCCTCCAGATCACCAAATCGGTGAACGCCCAATGGGGCATCTACATGAAATGCCTCGAAACCGGCGAGGAGATCGCCATCGACGCCGACCGCCAGATGGACACCATGTCCGTCATCAAAATCCCGCTCATGGTGGAGACCTTCCGCCAAATCGAGGCCGGCAAGTTCTCCCTCACCGACCGCATCAAGCTCCGCGAGGAGGACAAGCGCCCCGGCACCGGCGTCATCCGCTCCATGGACGCCGGAATCGACCTCACCGTCAAAGACCTGATCACCCTCATGATCATCGTCAGTGACAACACTGCCACGGACCTGCTTTTCGAAAAGACCGGCGGGGTCGACGCCACCAACGCCCTCATGAAGCAGTACGGCTACACCGCCATCCGCGCCACCGCCCCCAGCAAAGCATGGTTCGACGCCCTCCGGGCCGCCCCCAGCGCCGCCGAATTCCACAAAGCAGGCAAGAACCCCTATGGACTGGGAAGCGCGCGCGAACTAGGCAATCTGCTGGAAAAGATCAAACGCGGCGAGGCCGTCAGCAAGAAGTCCAGCGACATGATGCTCCAGATCATGCGCGGCCAAGTCTACCGTTCCCGACTGCCGAAGTACATCACCAACTTCACCGTGCCCCACAAAACCGGCGACTTCCTCCCGCAAATCGGCAACGACGTCGGAATCCTGGAGAGCCCGTCGCGCAACATCGTCGTCAGCGTGTTCACCGCCCAGCACTTTGGAAACGGAAACGCACTCGAGGACGCCATCGGGCGGATCGGCGAGCAGATCGCGGATTACTACGGCTACCGAGACGTGAAGTAGCGTCGTGAAGTACCGCCGTATGTCGGCCCGTCTGCCCGCCAACGAGTCTCGGGCAGGGGAGAAACTGACCGCGGCCAGATCGTCCGCGAGTTTCTCAGAGAGAAGAGCCGAGTCTCAGAGCAACCACCTCAAGTGAGGCTGACACGGCCCGGGCGGCATGGCCTCCCGGAACTCCGTGTTGAGATCGCACGCGCAAACTTGATGGCAGCCGAGACGGCAACCGAGATGGCAACCGAGATGAGTGATAAACTTTGCAAGGAGATGTCCCCTCTCGTGCCCGTTGCCGCCGCCATCCGTCGTCTCTTGCAGATCCCTGCAGCGAGCCTCTGGCTGATCCTGTCCCTGACCTGCCCCTGCGGCTTGCGGGCTGAGAACCACGACGCACTCAAGGCCGACGCCAGTCAATACTTTCGTGACCAGGTCACGCCTTTCGTAAAAACCTATTGCCTTCCCTGTCACCGCAGCGAACGCCCCACAAGGGCCGGAGTGAATTTCACGCCAGCCCTCAAGACCCCCGAACACGCCGCGTTCACTGAAAACTGGAAGAAGGCCGACGTCCGGGTCCGTGCGCACGACATGCCGCCCAAAGGGGCGAAACAGCCGTCCGACGAGGAGCGCCAGACGTTCGCGGGGTGGTTGCCCCGACTGAAATACCTCAGCGACAAGGATCCCGGACCCTTCGTCATCCGGCGCCTGACCAAAACCGAGTACGCCAACACCCTCCACGATCTCTTCGGCGTGCCCCCGTCCATCGCCGATAGCCTGCCCGATGAAGTCGCCGGCCAGGGCTACCTCAATTCGCTCTCGCCGCTCCAGCTCGAACAATATCTCGCGATCGCCGACAACGTCCTCCGCCAGATTGTGGCACCGCCCGGCAAGCGGCGGACCGAGACGGAGAAGCGTCTGTTCGGCCCGTCGTCGAAGCCCGCGGGGCGGCAAGCAGCCACCCCCCGCCAGGCTGCACGGGAAATCGCCCGGTCTCTGGCCCGCAAAGCCTACCGCCGGCCACCGACTGAAGCAGAACTGGATACCTTGGTCTCCACCTTCGACCTGGGCACCCGCAACAAACTCCCCTACCAGCAGGCGCTCGGCCTGATGCTGAAGGGTATCCTGGTTTCGCCTCAGTTCCTGTTCATAACTCCCGCCGGAGATGCCTCACCCGGCACTGCCAAGTCGGTAGGGGGCATTACCCCCCTCGACGACTACCAACTCGCCTCGCGCCTGTCCTATTTCTTATGGGCAACCATGCCGGACGCGGAACTGATGACCCTCGCCGACCGCGGCGAACTGCACAAACCACCGGTTCTCCAGGCGCAGACGAAACGCCTGCTCGACGATCCCCGTTCCCGCGCCCTGTTCGATGGCTTCGGCGCTCAGTGGCTGGGCGTTCAGCGGCTGAATGCCGGCGGACTCCAGCGCCAGACCTTCGACCCCGCTCTGTTCCCCCAGATGACCCCCGCCCTGCGCCAAGCCATGTATGACGAAGCCCGGCTGTTCTTCCAGAGCATCGTCCGGGACAACGAGCCCGCAGTTCGTTTCGTCAACAGCACGTACACCTATCTCAATGGGACGCTGGCGGCGATTTACGGCCTGGAAAACACCGTGAAGGGGCCCGAAATGCGCAGGGTCGCGCTGAGCGACAGCAATCGCGGAGGAGTGCTCAGCATGCCGGGCATTCTGGCGGCCTCCTCTTTGCCCAATCGCACCAGCGCGGTGAAGCGTGGCGTTTGGGTGCTGGAACAGGTACTGGGCGAACACGTGCCCGCGCCCCCGCCCGACGTTCCGGCGCTGGACAAGCAGGATCCGGCGGCGGTCGCCCGCCTCACGCTGCGGCAGCGGACCGAACTCCATCGCACCAATCCCGTGTGCGCCAATTGCCACCAGATCCTCGATCCCATCGGGTTCGGGCTGGAGAAGTTCGATGCCATCGGACGATGGCGGGAGCGGGATACCAACGGCGAGGCCATCGATTCGTCGGGGGAACTGCCGGGTGGCAAGCGTTTTGCGGGTCCGGCGGATCTGAAAGCCATCATTGCGGAACGGAACCGCGACGTGGCTCGCAATCTGGTGGAAAAGATGCTGGCCTACGCTTTGGGCCGGAAGCTTGATGGCTACGACGAAATTGTGGTCGATGACCTGATGAGCGACCTTGCGGGCGATGGGTATCGCATGCGGGCGATTATCACGGGCGTTGTTTCCAGTTATCCTTTTAACTATCGGCGCATCGAAGCGTCGCGTTCTGTATCGGCGCGTTAAAGCGCCGAGGAGGCTCCATGCGAAGAATTAACCGGCGGGCTTGTTTGCAGGGGTTGGGCGTTACGCTCTCCCTGCCCTGGATGGAATCGCTGGGTTGGGCCGCGGGCAAGGCGGATAAGCCGCCCGTGCGCCTGGGCTTCATGTACATGCCACACGGCGTGATCATGAATGAGTTCTGGCCGACGAATCCGGAGAGCTTCCTTTCGTCGCCGCCGCGGGCTCTGGAATCGTTGCGCCCGGTACTGGATCAGTGCGTCGTGATGAAGGGGATTTCGGGCGTACCCATCGACCCGTTCAACGGCGCGCCGCACGCGCTCGAGCTGTCTACCTGGCTGACGGCGACCCTGCCCGCTCCCGAGAAGCGGAATGAAATCAATATCTCGATTTCCGCGGATCAGATTGCCGCCAATCACCTGGGCGCGTTCACTGCCCTGCCCTCGCTGGAACTGGCTACCATGCCGCAGACGTGGAAAGAGAACCAGGAAGGCCTGAACGAGGGCTATTACTCGCATTGCAGCTTCAGTTCCCCCACGCAGGCGGTGCCGGCGGAGGTCAATCCGCGCAACGTGCTCAACCGGCTCGTCAGTAAACAGGAGCCGAAGAACGCTTCGGGGTCGGCACCGCTGAGCGAACTGGATCGCAGCCTGCTGGACATCGTGCTGGGGGGCGCCCGCGACCTGCGGAAGACCCTGCCCGTCTCGGACCAGCGCAAGCTGGATGAATACCTGGACAGCGTGCGCTCCGTGGAGCGGCGCATCGCTGCCATTGAGGCCCGGCAGAAGGAGGCCGCTCTGGAGAAGGCCGGCGTCAGCCAGAGCAAACGTCACGCCTCCGATTCGCCACCGATCGAGATCCGGATTCCGGAGGGCGAAAAGCGGAGCGAGTACATGCAGGTGATGTGCGACCTGAACATCCTCGCGTTTCAGACCGATATGACGCGGGTCAGCACCTACATTGGGTCCACGCCCAACGGGGCTTCGTATCCGGAACTGGGTTTCCCCGACCAGCATCACTCCAACACCCACCACAACAACGATCCGGTGAAGGTTCGCAAGATCGCGATGATCACCGAATTCAACATCCGGCAATTTGCCTACATGGTGACGAAGATGGCGAACCTGCGGGAGGGCGACGGCACGTTGCTCGACAACTGCATCATGATGTGGGGATCGGGGCTGGAGGATGGGAACGTACACACTCGTGAAAACCTCCCGTTTGTGATTGCCGGAAGGGGCGGCGGTTCGATCCGGACGGGACGATACTTCGCGGATACGAAGGGAAATCAGGGCGATTTGTTGACCACGCTGCTGGCTTGTGCGGGCGTTCCGAATGATCGGCCGGTGGGGATTGCGACTAAGCAGATTGAGGAACTCAAGGCTTAGGGGTGAGAAACGGGCTTGCGGTAAGATATAGCTAGATTAGCTAGATTTTTTCATTCCCGGAGACGCATGATGCAGTGGCAACTGGCAGACGCAAAAAATCGATTCAGCGAGGTGGTCAATCTTGCGCTGTCCGAAGGGCCGCAGCGGATCAGCAGGCGCAAAGACACCGTAATTGTGCTGGCGGAGGCGGAGTATGAGGCCCTGCGCGGGAATCAGCCCGACTTTCGGGCCTTCCTGTTGGGTGCGCCCTCCATGGAAGAACTCGACCTCAGCCGCGACACGGCTCCGATGCGCGAAGCGAGCCTGTGAGAGTCCTGCTCGACACCTGTGCCTTATCGGAATTGAGCAAACCGCTTCCTAATCCCGGCGTGCGCGCGGCCGTGGGCCGGTTGCGACCGGCGGATCTCTACGTCAGCGTGCTTACGGCGGGCGAGATCGGCAAGGGCGTAGCGTTGTTAGACGACGGCAAGCGAAAATCCGAATTGACGGTGTGGCTGCAGACTCTGGAAAGCACCTACGCGGACCGCATGCTCCCCGTGGACCTGGAGACGTGCCGTATCTGGGGCGAGCTTGCGGCGAAGGCGCAGAGGAAAGGCCAGGTGATACCAGCGATGGATGGGCTTCTGGCCGCTACCGCAGTTCGCCACGGTTTGCACGTGATGACGCGAAATGTGGCACATTTTGAAGTTACCGGAGTTCC
>CAITMP010000640.1 GCA_903893525.1 uncultured Acidobacteriia bacterium
CATGCGTTGCGGTGTCACCACCAACGAGGCGGGCTTGATCGAGGACGAGTACGCGGAAATCTACGCGAAGGACCGAGCCGAGACCGCCAGCGCGATCTATCTCGGCCTAACCACCGGGTGCGCCACCTGCCATGACCATAAATTCGATCCCATCACCCAAAAGGATTTCTACTCGATGGGCGCGTTCTTCCGCAACACGACCCAGAAGGTGATGGACGACAATGTGCCGGATACGCCTCCGACCGTAGTCGTGCCCAAGTCCGAGGACCGGGATGCTTGGGCCAAGGTGACGTCGGAATTGACCGCCTTGCGCAGGTCCATCGCCGATGTCCGTACCAATTCCAGGGGCGCGTTCCAGGAGTGGCTTTCGTCGCGTGGAAAGACTTACGTGGCGTCGCCCGCGGAGGAAAAGGCCGAGACGCTTGCCGCTAATCTGCCCGCAATCGCCCAGGCCAATACCGGCGTGAACATGGGTGATTCCAATGTTCCGGGCCGGGGGGCCCTGCGGTTCCAGAAGAACCAGGGGGCGGAGGTTACAGGTGGTCCAAAGCTGGATGCCGACAAGCCGTTTTCGGTCAGCGTGACCTTCTTCTTTCCTAAGGAGGAGCAGTCGTACACGGTCGCGTCGCAGAACAATCCCAAGGAGAAGAACCGGGGCTGGACCATTGAAGTTGGCGCGCGCGTGCCTGTTTTCCGGCTGACAGGGGACGGCGGCAGGAACATCGAGATCCGAGCCGCGCATTTGCAGCAATTGCAGCACGGCACTTGGAATCATCTCGCGGTATCGTACGACGGTTCCCGTCGACAGGAGGGTTTGAGCCTCTACCTGAACGGCAAGGCCGTTGCGACCCAGGGCCGTGGCAACCAGAATACGGAGATGCCCGGGGACATTTCGGTGGATACTCCGCTGGTGCTGGGCAAGGCTCTGGCCGGAGGTGCCATAGCCGATTTCCGCATGTTCAACCGCGTTGTGACGGAGGCGGAGGCTGGACTGCTCAACGAGTGGCCGGCAATCCAGTCGGCGCTCCTGTCGGATTCCGGTACTTTGTCGGATTCGGCGCGGGCGTCGCTCGAAACCTACTTCCTGATCAACCACCACAAGCCTTACCAGGACTTGGCCGTCAAGCAGGCCGAATTGAATCTTGCTGCGAGGGAGATCTCCCGGCGCGGCTCCGTTTCCCTCGTGATGGAGGAGCGCACCGATACCAAGCCGACGGCTTGGATCCTCTACCGGGGCGCTTATGATCAACGCCGCCAGCAGGTCGGGGCCGATACGCCCGCAATTCTGCCGCCGATGACGTCGGAAATGCCCAGGAACCGGCTTGGCCTGGCCCAGTGGCTCTTCACCAAGGAGAATCCGCTCACCGCACGGGTGGCCGTCAACCGGATGTGGCAGGAAATGTTCGGCACGGGCATCGTCAAAACCGCTGAGGATTTCGGCAGCCAGGGCGAGCCTCCGGTGAACCAGGATCTTCTGGATTGGCTGGCGGTGGACTTCCGCGACCACGGCTGGGACATGAAGCGCGTCTACAAGCAAATCCTGATGTCGGCCACCTACCGGCAGTCGTCCGCCGTTACGCCGGCCAAGTTGGAGAAGGATCCGGAGGACCGGTTCCTGAGCCGTGCACCGCGCTTCCGGATGGATGGGGAAATGGTTCGCGATTACTCGCTGGCGGCTAGCGGCCTGTTGTCGCCCCAAATCGGCGGCCCCAGCGTGAAGCCCTACCAGCCCGAGGGCGTGTGGGAGGCTGTGGCCATGGTGGGCTCGAATACGCGGTTCTACAAGCCGGATGCCGGGGACGGACTCTACCGGCGGTCGGTCTACACGTTCTGGAAGCGCAGCGCTCCCCCGGCCGCGATGGAAATCTTCAACGCCCCCACGCGGGAGCAATGCACCATGCGCCGCGAGCGCACGGACACCCCGTTGCAGGCGCTGGTTACCATGAACGACATCCAGTTTGTGGAGGCAGCGAGGGAACTCGCCGGGCGGGCCATGCAGCAAACGCCCAACTTCGACGAGCA
>CAITMP010000641.1 GCA_903893525.1 uncultured Acidobacteriia bacterium
CGTCGCGGCAAGAACTTAAACTATAAGGTATACATGCAGCTCGAAATCACGCAGCGCGAACGGGAGGGGATCACAATCCTCGACATGAAGGGGAGATTGATTGCAGGACAACCGGTCTCCGTGCTGCGGGAGGCACTTGGCGCGCTGGCCCCTGAGGCCAAGATGATTCTGAACCTCAGGGAAGTTGACTACATCGATTCGACCGGCCTCGGTGCCTTGGTCTACTGCTACACGAATTTGACGAAAACCGGCGGGACGGCGAAACTACTCCACCTGAACCGCCGGAACCTCGAGTTGCTTGTGATGACCAAGATCGACACGATCTTCGAGGTTTTCAATGATGAGACGGAGGCCGTCAATAGTTTTTTCCCGGGGCGGGCGGTAAAGAAATTCGATATCCTGTCGTTCGTGCGCCACATGAAGGACGAGTAGAAGAGGGCTAGCGGGATCCAGCACCAACCACGCGGGCTTTGAAGGACAACGGCACATTGCCCGGATTGACGTACTCGACCTTGAGCTTGACCTGCGCACCGGCAGCCAGTGCACCCAATTCAGTGAAGGGACTTCCGGCTGGCGACGCATAGACGGTGGTACCAGATGGCGAATACTGGGACACGCCGGAGGGCAGTCCGTCAATTGCGAGCGCTGCGGAGGCCAGGGCAGCGCCGTTGTTGGTAAGAGTGATCGTCTGCACCAACCTGTTGGTGGCCCGGTTCAAGGCAGCTGCCGATAAAGCGACCGTGAACTGTGCCGTTACATTTTGGGCTACGGGGGGCAGTGGGACGACCGAGCTGGAGCTAGATGATGGAAGGGAGTCGCCGAGCTCATTCGTCGCCACCACCGCGAACGTGACCGAAACTCCGCTTGTCAAACCGGTGACAATAATCGGGCTTACGTTACCGGTGGCGACGGTGTTTCCAGAGTTTGAGATAATCTTGAACGCGCGGATCGATGAACCGCCGTCGGAGCCGGGTGTGAACGACACGACCGCACCATTGGGTCGAGCGGATGCGGACACCGCAGAAGGGGCGGTTGGCACTCCAAGCAGGGTAAAAGTACTGTCGGAAGAGTTGGCGATGCCCCCGCCTTGGCTGCGCGAACGGGCACGAAGGTGGTAGGTCGCACCTGACGTCAAGCCTGAAACAGTTTGACGGTGTCGGGTGGATGCAATGTTGTTGGACGGCAAGCTCTGGCCGTATGCGGATGTAGTGCCGTAGTCCAACTGGGAGTCGGATGGCAGGTCGGTCACCCAACTGATGTCCGCCGATGATGTGGTTACATTGGAAACACTGAGGGACGAGACGACGGGCGGGTTGGACGAAACCGAGGAAGCAGGGTTGCCAGCTAGGCTGATGGTGGGAACATTGAGGCCACTCCGGTAACGGACGTAGTCGAAACTCCAAGCGAAGTTCTGGTTGAACCACTTCCCGTAGACGATCCGGGCTCCATCGGTACCGTATTGGAAAAGAATGTCGCCTTGAACGCGGTAGGTGTCGTCACCAGTAATACTCCAATACCATGCCCAAGCCGGGAGCACCAGATTATTAAAGCTCTCTGTGACCGACAGCCGCATTGGCACAAAGAAGGCGTCGTAGGCGAGCTTGTGCGTTACCGGGTCGACTGCATTGTTCCAAGTCCAATCCAGGGCCGTCTTGATGGCCGGGGGGATTCTGGAATCGCCTGTGAGTTGGTAATAGGAAATCAAGGCCTCGATGAGCTTGCCAGTGAAGAACGATTGGTTCGACTGCCTCGGGTTGGACACGAAGAATTGGTCCACAAGCCCGAGGGCGGCGTTGATCGAGATTTCGAGGTAGGGATTGTGCGGCTGCCCGATCAGTTCGCCGTAGATCATGTCTTCGATGCCGTAGGACAGTTCCCGCACGTGGCCGGGATCGGCCAGTGCGCCGTAGTCGATGGAAACGTTCGTGCTGGTCTTGTAAAGGTCGACGACGGCTTGGCTGCTCGCTAAATCGCCGTACCTCCAGTAGTTCATGGCAAGTCCTTGGGGAAACTTGCGCCAGCCGGCGATCTGACCGTTGTTGGAGTGGACATAGTTGGCGTAGTCAGCAAAGACGCGCTGCGCACACGGAATATATGTCGCGTAATCACCGGTGTAGTCCGCAATCTGGAGGAACACCCGGCCTCCATCGTAGTACCACCATGTATTCAGGGCATTGGTATCGAGAGCCACACCCGCCCCGTATTGCATGACGAGTCCGCAGTGGTAGCGTCCCCAGGTGTTCATGGTGCTCTGCCAGTTTTCAACTCCCGGGATCAAAGGGAAGGAAGTCGGGGGAGTCGTATTGAAGGCTAAAGGCCGTGGAAGAACGTTGAACGAATAGGAATAGCTGGCCGTCGCGTTTGCGCCGTCCTTAAAGACAAAACTGGCGTTGTAGGCACCGGGAGTTGTCGCAGCAGCCACGCGAAGCCGAATGGTGGACCAGTTCCGTTCGTAGCAACTATTGTTTCCCCAGTTGTCCGCCGCATCGTTGTTTGCGACGGAGTTGAACGCGCACATGACGTGGGGCGTGATCGTGGCCGGGAGGCCGCCCGCCTGGTAGACCGGATACACCCATGGGGAAACAATGGAACCGCTCAGTGTGATTGGGCGATAGGTGAAATACAGGTCGTCTCCGGCATAGACGTTTTTCGGGCCAACCGTGTCGATCCGGAAGGAGGAGGATGCGGCGCCGTTTGCCGCGGTCGTCGTAAAGGTCGTAAAGACTGGGGCCGGAATTGCGTACAAGCTGGGAACATCAGTATAAATTTGACCGCTGGCGTCCACGGAAACAACATAGATCTTGTATGTGGTGCCAGGGTATAAATTCATCATTGCCACCGCGTGGCCGGCTGAAAACGAGGAGCCGGGGAGTTCGGGGTAGCGCTTCATCTCAGAAGAAAGCGTATTATCCACTTGGAAGACTTGGCCTGTGGTTGGCACGCTGGTCGTCCAACTGACTACCGCCGAAGTACTGGTAATGCTGCTGACCGCTATGGTCGAGACGCCGAAGACCGGGACTGCTTGGACGGTTTGCGGATCGGTGCTGGAGACGCTGAAGTTGATGGAGTAGTCGAGGTTGTTCCGGAGACCCGACAGGTCCTCGCATTTCACGTAATACGCATAGCTCACGCCGTTGGTGAGGCTGTTGATGGCATTCTTGTGGCTGACGGCACCCGTGGTAGCAAACAAGGTCATGGCTACGTAGGAAGTTCCTGCCGACGTACTGAACTTGCAGGTGGCGTTTTGATCCGTCTCAAGGGACAGGGTGGCGGAGGTTGTATTCCTATCCAGGACGTAGGAGGGGGAACCCGCAAAGCGAAAGGGTCCGATGTCGGCCGCTGAGGATCCCGCGGATCCTAAGAGCAAGAGAATCACTGAGAATCCCCAGCACCGGGAATTGGAGTTGCCATCTGGGGAATACCTGCAATTCACTGACATTAAAATTCAGTGTGTACTCGTTACCCTCAAGATCGTCGTCTGCACCATCAAGCTTCCGCTCAAGCTTGGTGCACATGTATTCTGTCCATATTTCTTCCTCATTCAACTC
>CAITMP010000642.1 GCA_903893525.1 uncultured Acidobacteriia bacterium
GAATTGGGGTAAAACAGAGTCTATGCGTATTTCACAAATCTTGCTGTCAACCGGCTTGGCCGGACTGATTGTCGCAGGGGCAGTTGCCCTTGGACAGACCCCGAGGAACCGCGCGCCGCTGCCGAACGAGCAGTGGGTCCAACTGTTCAACGGGAAGGACTTGAGCGGCTGGCATGAGGTCGGCAAGGAGAAGTGGTCGGTCGAGAACGGCCAGATCCACGGCAAAGCGATCACCAAGGAGTACGGCTACCTGGAAACCGCAAAAGACTACAAGGACATGCACCTTTCCCTGCGCTACAAGTGCGTGGGCGACGGCAACAGCGGCGTGTTCGTCCATACGCGGTTCAAGGCCGGGACTGCGGATGTTTCGCAGGGGATGCAGTTTGAGATCGACCCGACGCTCAACCACCACACGGGCGGGCTGTACGGGGACGGACGTGGCTGGATCGCATGGCCGTCGCCGGAGTTCGAGTACGTGCAGCACCAGTCGGACTGGAACGACTACCTGTTGAAGGTGGAAGGCAACCACTTTGTGGCCCGGCTGAACGGTGTGGTGATTATGGACTTCACCGATCCGTCTCCGAAGTCGTTCGACGGCACGATCGCGCTGCAATTGCATGCCGGCGGCGATGGCGACATGATGTTCAAGGACATTTATGTCCGCGATCTTTCTGTGCGCGACGCGGCCGGCAAGTAAGCCGATGCGGCTGGCAGCGGTTCTGTTTTCCGTTTTCGCCCTTGCGGCGGCGACCCCGGTTTCTCCCACCGAGAAGCCGGGGTTGTACGCCGTGATCGAGACATCCGAAGGGACCATCACGGCGGAGTTGTACGAGAAATATACTCCGGTGGCGGTGAGGACGTTTGTTGGCTTGGCAACCGGGAATGTGGCCTGGTACGATCCGGCGGTAAAGAAGATGGTCAAACGCCCGATGTACAACGGGGTAAAATTCCACCGCGTGGTACGCGAGGAGATGATCCAAGCGGGCGATCCGACTGGGTTGGGAACCCACAACTGCGGATTCACGATCAAGGACGAATTTCTGCCGGGATTGCTGTTTGACCGGCCAGGGCGACTGGGAATAGCGAATACGGGGCGGGATGATTCCGGGGCCTGCCAGTTTTTCATCACCGTGCAGGCGATCAAGGCTTGGAACCAACACTATACGGTCTTCGGCCAAGTGGTGGAGGGTCAGGATGTGGTGGATCGGATCAATCGGGTGAAGGTGCAGGGTGAGAAGCCGGTGGTCCCGGTGCTGATCCAGCGGGTTGTGGTGCGGCGGGTGTTGGTGGCGGAGGGTGGGAAGAAGTAGGGGTTAGCGGAACTTGCCCTCATTCAGATCCCGCACCGCTTGATAGCCAACAAACGTCTGCCTCGAAAAGAATACACTGCCAAGTAGTTCGGCGTACGCTAATGGTAACGGGCCTTTCCAACCAACGAACTCCGACTCCAAAACTTTGCTGTCATGCGGCAACCTGTGGAGATCCTCAGGCTTGCACAGTTCGCTGATCTGGTCGAGGGCAGTCTGAACGTCCGAATCCACTTTCTTTCCAGCCCGCGACAACACTGGAACGATACGTATCGGCCCTTTGTTGGCGATCCGAGGGGTGGCTTGGAGCGCCCGGATTACGGTCGCGGTGCCTTCAATCGATTCCAAGCTTGGTGTAAACATTGCAAACACGGTATCGGCCAAAAGGGTGGTTGCAAGGCTCCCGAGTTCGGTAACGCCAGTCCGCGCGTCAATCAGCAAATAGTCGGGATCCAGTTCCTCTTCAATCCTGGCAAAGAGATCCAAGAGGGCGAGGAAGGCAAGATCGCTTGGCCCGCCAAATGGAAGACGCTCACCCAGTGCCTTCAGCGCTGTCCAGTAATGAGGGTGCGGTGCCGGACCGGCGGGCATTAGCCAAATTTTTCCGCCGTCCACAGTAGGTTCCAGCACCTCCAGCAGATGTTGCCCCAGACTTGGGACCACAGCGAAATCCGTGCCCGCAAGCAGGTATGGAACCACCCCACCGGAAAACGATCCCCCAATTCTGAACTTGTAATGAAGGCCGGGGGCTTCGAGGTCCAAATCCACCACGACAACCCGCTTGCCCAACATTCCAAAAAAGCTTGCCGCGTGGGCAACCATCAGGGACCGACCGACCCCGCCCTTGTATGAGTAAAATGCGACAGTTTCCACGCTAGGCCGCCAAACCGAATGGACCCGTTTGGTGCCACTTGGTGGCGAAATCCTGACTTGCATTGATACCGTACCGCCGAGCGGCGTATGGATAGTGACTGGCCAACTCCGAGTTCGCGTGGTCGAGGATTTCCTGAAGACCGATTTGGAATGACTTGGGGGCCCCCTTCTCGGACTGATATAGCGCCGCCAGCCGTCGGGCACGGACCGAATCACCCGCTTTAAGCGCAGCCCGAACACCACCGCGCCTCGCAATTTTCCCTTGAGCATTCGTCACAGGGAACTGCGTCGCCAGCTGTTCCTCCAGCATGGATACCTCCGACCATGCCTCACGTGATTTCAGGTGCTGTGCGTCGAGCTGTTCGGCGCGCCAGATGGCACCAGTCACGAGCATGTTCAGGCTATCAGCGTTGGACACGTCGCCTCCGAGTGAATTGTAGCGCAGAGGCGGGCGCTTCGAAGCCCACAACACCCGCCCAGCGTTCGTCGACATCCTGTGTCTGGGCGACTTGTGCCAGCTTTTCTTTCAGCCGTTTGTTTATCGGGCCGGATTCGACTCCGCTAATTTCCAGTGCCACGGTCTTGGCATCAGGGCCGGCCGAGTCCTGTAGCAACCAGTCGCCGTGCTCCCCGATCTGCAGGCGGCGAAGCACGGCCCATCCCTTGAGCTGCCCCGCCAGAGCCAGCGACACGGCCTCGGCACCGTCCTCCGTCACTTTCAGTCGATCATGTTGGAGAAGTTCGTCCGTATTCACGGTCTCCCAACTGAGATTTGTGGTGAGGGACTCGGACTTCAGACGCACCGATAGCGCGACACCGGGTTCGTGGTGTGCACGCTGCAGCGCCAAAGCCGCGCGGTTCATCAAGTCCATGGCGAGGGCAGTCGGGATCATTGGGTGCAGCGCACGCAACGTGGAAATATCAAGATCCATTCACTTGAATGTTAGCGCTCAGGATTGACACATCCGCATCGGCGTCTGAATACAACCGTTCGACCACATCGGCTCGGCGTTTCAGCACTGCCCACGGATTCACTGAGCCTTTATCCGTAAGTTCGCCAGCGTCCAGGGACGGTGGTTCCACCAGCACCAACGCCCGCTCGACACGGTTGGAACTGCCGGTGCTGGTGGCGGCGAATGTTTCGAGGAGCCCTTCGAGGATCTCCTGCGATGTGCCCTCACTCTGGAGGCGGGCATAATGCTCGGGGTCCGGGAAAAGCAGTGCCGTAACCTCGTCCCGGTCGTGTCCGGCGATCACCACATCGCGCAAGTACGGCGCAAAGTGGAGGATCATCCTCGTCCTCAATGGGCCGACGCTGACCCATGTGCCGGTCGCAAGCTTGAAATCTTCGGCAATGCGTCCGTCGAACACGAATCCGGCGTTGGGGTTCGCGGGATCCAGAAACCGGACAGCGTCGCCGAAACAATAGTATCCTTCGTCGTCGAAGGCGGCACGGGTGAGGTCGGGCTGACGCCAGTAGCCCGGCGTGATGTTGGGCCCCTTCACGCGCGCTTCCAGCTTGGCCCCCGGCACCAACTTCAGCCGGACTCCCGGTACCGGGAGTCCAATCCTGCCCGCGCCGCTGTTTTCCCCGTCGGCGCAGAGCGCGAAGGGTGCCGATTCGGTTGCTCCAAGGCCCGTCAGCATCGGTACGCGTTCCCCGCGCGTTTGGATGGCCAGTTCGTCGAGCGCATCCCAGACGTGTTGCGACAATCCGGCTGCGGCGTAGAACGTCATTCTGAGGCGGGAATAGAATTGCTCCCGCAGGCTCTTGTCCCGCCTCAGGTGCTCCACCAGCATTTCGTAAGCCTTCGGAACGTTGAAATAGGCCGTCGGCGCGATTTCACGGAGGTTCCGGATGGTTTCGTCGAAGGCTCCGGGCACGGGCTTGCCCTTGTCGAGGTAGAAGGTGCCCCCGTTGTACAGCACCAGACCGAAGTTGTGGCTGCCGCCGAAGGTGTGGTTCCACGGGAGCCAGTCGCAGATCACCAGCGGTTCGTCACGGAGGAAGGGGAAGACGGTCCGCAGCATCTCCTGGTTGCTGGTGAGCATGCGATGGCTGGTAATCACGCCCTTCGGGATGCCGGTGGAGCCGGACGTAAAGAGGATCTTGGCGATGCTGTCCGTGGGGACTTCCGGGAGCGCGGAATCCGACTCGCTGAAGAGGTCGGCAATCAGGTCGGCGCGGCGGCCTGGCGGCGGATTCTTGCCGACCAGAATCCGGCAGTCCGGCGGGACTACGACCTCGATGGCCCGCGAGAATACCTGGCCGTCGGAGACGAAGACCAGCCCGGGCGTAAGCAGATCGAAAACGTGACGGAGCTTGGCGAAATCCTTGGAAACGAGGGCGTACGGCGGCGAGACCGGCGCGTAGGGGATGCCGGCGTACATGGCGGCCATGCCAAGGACCGCATGGTCCGAATCGTTGCCCGAAAGGATCGCGATGGGGCGCTCAACTGAAAGGTCCTGGCCCCGGAGCCACTGCGCAACGGACCGGGCCCGGCGTCGGAAATCGGCATAGCTAACGCGGTCCCACTCGTTTTCTGCACCCCTTTGCGCAAGGAACGTGCAGTCCGGGGTGGCGGCGGCCCAGTAGTCAAGTGAATCCGTCATTCGGTCGGGATATGGACCCAGCGCATGGTTGGGTTCGACCAGAATCGAGCCGTCTGGCCGTGTTTCCGTCTGGACGGTCCAGCGAGTGATGGGCAGCACGGGAATCAGGCCTTTTTCGACTTGTCGTAGTGGCCGAGGCCCGGCTTGTACGATTTTTCGTCGATGAACTGGCGGATGCCCTCCTTGCGGCCTTCGCCGTCGAAGGAATTGGCGGCTTCCTGGGCCCGGACGAGGTAGTCCTCGGCGGAATCGTAGGTCATCTCCATCACACGGCGCACGGCGTCCTTGGTCGCCTTCAAAGTGGTCCAGTTTTTCTGGAGCAGCTTGTGCGCGACCTCGGTGACACGGGCTTCCAGCCTGTCCAGTGGAAGCGATTCGTTCACCAGACCGGCGCGGGCGGCGGCTTGGCCGTCCATGTTCTCGCCCATCAGGGCGTGGTACATGGCGGTCCGCATCGGCATCAGCGTGGTCGCGACCTTGGTGGCGCCACCGCCGGGCAGGATGCCCCAGTTGATTTCCGACAGGCCGAACTGCGCTTCATCGGCGCAAAACGCGAGGTCGCAGGCGAAGAGTGGGCCGTACCCGCCGCCGAAACACCAGCCGTGGACCATCGCGATGGTCGTTTTCTGGTACCAGCGGAGCCGCCGCCACCAGCCGTAGGATTCGCGCTGGGCCTTGCGGACGCCGCCGAGGCCTTGGGACTCGACATCGCGGAAGTACTCTTTGAGATCCATGCCCGCCGACCATGCCGTACCTTCACCCCTCAGCACTAGGACGCCGACATCGTCGCGGAATTCGAGTTCGTCGAGAACCTCCATCATGCGGCGGTTGAGCGCGGGGTTCATGGCGTTGCGCTTGCCAGGGCGGTTGAAACTGACCCAGGCGACGCCATCCTTTACGGTGTACACGACGGTGTCGGTGGCTGTCGGGGTGGTTTCGGCTTGCGGATTCGACATGGAACGGGACTCGGGCTTGAACACACTAGGATATAGTGTGCGGCGTGCGGAGTCTTATGGCCGTTTTCCGACTCGGTCGATGGGCCAGTCATCTGAGCTCGTCGGGCGTGGATTCTCAGAGTCCTTCAAGATCCTCCGTCCGAGGGTAGGGCGGGAGTGGTCTTGGCACCTGAAAACCCCTCGCCCTTGAAAAGTGACACGAACCCGCGCGCTTCAAGCTCGCAATCGGCGTCTTGGTACTGGTCATCGGCGGACCCGGGTGCAGACGCATTCCGTCCCGCAATTGTGAGACAGTTTTTTGGGACTGGCAAGCCACTGATTTCAAAGGGCTGGATGGGCCTCTCAAAAGGGACCCTTTGCGAGACGTTTTCTGGTCGATGAATTGGGACTTCAGGCTGGCTTTTGCGATCATAGGACGAGGAACCTCCCTTATGGCCGCGTCACACATCCAATCACAATTCGAAACGGACGAACTAAATCGCAAGACTGTCTGGGCGCGATTGGGAACCGCCGCCACACTGCCCGATGAGATAACAGACCTGTACGCGCTGCATCAAGCGGCTACCGCAGATCAGTTGCCAGACGCTGCCGCCGAAGTGGCAGCGGCGCTGTATGTCTACTGCCGAAAGCATCTTCACCCAAACGGAATTTCGACTTCAGTAAAGCTACCGGGCGTCGCCGCGTTGACGGCATCGACGACACGCTGAACGTGGGACCGAACGGTCGGCCACTGCTGCTGACCAAGCACCACTATCGCAAGCGTTCGGTTGGTGAGGTTCTGCTGATAACTCATGTTCTGGTCCGTAGTCACAAACACCTCGAACCCAGCCTTCTCGGCTGCTGCCAGCAATTCACCGTTCTTGAGTTTGTCCCAGCCCTGACTAAAAGCTGTGGCCACCGAATGCCCCGTCAGATAGGGTCGGATTGGCACAGGGGTTGCCTGATCGAAAAGAATCCGCACTTTACGGCGTGAGAGCTGGCGCTTGGTCGAGACTGCGGGCCGCAAACTGAATCACGGCTTTAATCTGCTCCTGGTCAAGCCCTTCGAACCATTCCATAATGTCGTTGATGTTTGCCCCAGCTTCGATGTTCTCAAAGATCGCCGAAACCGGCATGCGCGTCCCCCGCAACACCCACGCCCCGCTCACCTTGCCGGGGATACGTTCCACGGCGGGGCATTGCGACCAGTTGAGACTTGCCATGATCCACGCTCCTCTCCTTCAGGTTATCGCGCCCAGCAGTCCTTTACCAAGAGACCGAAAACAGCGTACACTGGCTCCATGACGATTCCCCGCCGTCAATTCCTCTCCAATTCCCTCGCCCTTGCCACTGCGGCTGTGACGCAATCCCAATCGCGCGCCGCCACCACGAAACCGGGGATGCCCGGACCATTTCCCGGTCGCGTCGTCGCCGTGGAGCACCCCGGGAGCATCCTTTCCAACACCTACCAACCGGAACCGGTGCAGCAGATGATGCGGAAGGGCATGAAGGAGCTGACCGGCGCGCCTTCGTGGATCGACGGCTGGCGGATGCTGTTCGAGAAGGGCGACCGCGTCGGGATCAAGGTGAGTCCGGTTGGCGGCAAGAACCTGTCGTCGGACGCGTTGGTCTTGCAGGAAATCCTCGCCGGATTGAAGGAGGCCGGGATCCCGTCGAAGGAAGTGCTCGTCTTCAACCGGTATAAGGAGGAGACCATCGCGGCGGGTATCGACAAGTGGCTGCCGCCGGGTGTGCGCTGGGATGCCTCGTCTGAACGCTACGACGAATGGCAGCACGACATGGGCGGGTACGATGCCGACCATTTCATGGAAATGGCGCTGATCAAGCCGGGGGAGAACTTCAACGACCCGCACATGCGCCGGTCCTACATCGCGCGCATCGTGACCAAGGACATAAACAAGTTCATCAACCTGCCGGTATTGAAGCACCACCAGTCGGCGGGCGTGACCATTTGCCTGAAGAACATGTCGCACGGCATGTCGAACAACGTGAACCGGAGCCACACGACGCCGACGCTCAACGCCTGCGGCGTGTTCATCCCGAGCGTTGTGAGTTTGCCGGTGATCCGCGAAAAAGCCACGCTGCACATCTGCGACGGGGTGAAGGCTTCATTCCACGGCGGGCCCGGCGGGAAGGCCAAGTACATCTGGGAGCACAAGACGATGTACTTCGCGACCGATCCGGTGGCGCTGGACAAGACCGGACTGAAGGTGATCGACGGAAAGCGTGTGCAGATGGGAATGCAGCCGCTGGCCGTGGCCAAGCCGGACCAAGACAGCCATTACTTGAACTCGCAGATCGAGCATATTGAAATTGCCGGGATGCTGGGCCTGGGAGTGTTTGAAGATTCGAAGATCGATGTACGGCGGTTCCGAATCTAGCGTGCGAGATATAGTGCAAGGTATGAAATTCGCAATCCGGGCGCTCGCCCTCTCCTTCCTCGTCGCTGCGGGCCTGTCCGCCCAGTCACCCGATCCGGACATTGCGGGCCGGTGGGTGGGAACTGCGGACACCACCGACGAGGCGGGCACCAAGCGCCAAGAGAAGCAGACGCTGGATATCCGGGTGGAGGACGGCAAGCTGGTTGGATACCGGGTGGGTCGCGATGGCAAGGTTGGTGCCAAGATTGAGGTGCAGCAGGCTGGCGCGAAGGTCAACATCTACTACTATCTCGATTTTGAAGGCGGCGAACCGCTGCGCTGGAAGCTGGAGCTGAAGGACGGGGCCCTGGTGGGCACATTCTCGGCACAGCACCATCGTCCTTCGAAGTGGATCTATGACCGGGTCGGGGCGATTACGATGACGAAAGAACCAGGCAAGTGACCAGAATCGCCCTCCTTGTGCTGTGCGGTATGACAGCATTGGCACAGGATTCGCCGGACCCGGCCATGGTCGGGAAATGGGTGGGAGTGCTGGAATACCGGGACTATTCGGAACCGGCGACTTCGACCAAGCGCGTGAAGCTGCCGACTTGGCTCACGGTCGAAGGGATGGCGGGCGGGTTGCAATTCCAGTATGTCTACGATGACGGGCCGTCGAAGACGGTCACCGAGTTGGAAAGAGTCCGCATCGACACCGTGAAGGCGCGTTATTCGGTGGTGGACGACAAGGGTATCGTGAAAGACGGCTACGCGATCCAAGGTCTGGAGAAACTGGCAAATGGGCGCGGGACATTGATCCTGACCGGGCCGGGAACGGAAAACGACAAGCCCGTGGCGGTGCGGACAACCATGCGGATTGGACGCAACATCCTCGAAATCACGCGGGAAACTGCGCCGGAAGGCGCTGCGTTCACGTTCCGCCATGCCTACACCTTCGTCCGAGCAACGCCGCCGCCAACGACTGCAATTACCCGGTGAGCCCCCGCGAATGCCACAATTGGGATGAATGCCCCAGTTTCAGGTTTCGACGCCGCAGCGCAACTACGCGGCCATTGTGGAGCGCGGCGCCATCGCCCGCCTATCCGAGTTCCTGCCGCCCGGTTGCGGTAAAGCCTTTGTTGTCACCACGCGGGATGTTTGGGATCTGCACGGGACGCGCCTCACGGACGCGATTGGGAAACACCCGCACCAAGTGCTCTTCTTTGCGGGCGGCGAGGGCAACAAGCGGATGTCCCATGTGGAAGCCATGGCGGAAACCATGGTCGAGTCCGGCGCGGACCGTTCCAGCATCGTGATTGCGTTCGGCGGCGGAATCGCCACCGACTTGGCCGGGTTCCTGGCGGCCATTTTCATGCGCGGGATTCCGGTGATCCAGATCCCGACAACCTTGCTGGCGCAGGTCGATGCCGCCGTGGGTGGCAAAACTGGTGCGAACCTGGTCTCCGGGAAGAATTTGGTGGGCGCGTTCCACCAACCACTGGCAGTGCTAATCGATTCCGGGGTTCTGAATACGCTGCCGGAGCGGGAGTACCAGGCCGGGTTGTACGAAATCATCAAGACCGGCATCATCGCCAGCGAGCCCTTATTCCGGCTGCTGGCGGACCGGCGGGACGAGGTTCTCGCGCAAAATCACCACGTTGTGGACCACATTGTTGCGGAATCGGTGCGCATCAAGGCCGAAGTGGTGTCGGCTGATGAACGCGAGGGTGGCTTGCGCAAGATTCTGAACTTCGGACACACATTCGGCCACGCACTGGAAGCCGAAACGCAGTACACGGGTTTCCTGCACGGCGAGGCCGTGTCCTGGGGAATGCGGGCCGCGACACATCTGGCCGGTTCCCTTGGCATGCTTCCCGCCGCGGACGCCCAATCGATTTTCTGGACGCTGGACCGCTACGGGCCGATTCCCTCCACGGCGGGAATTCCCGCCGTGAACCTGGAGGCCCGCCTGGTGAAGGATAAGAAGACGGTGCAGTCGAAGGTACATTTCGTTCTGCCGACTCGGATCGGCGAGGTGGTGGTGAAAAGCGGCATCGACAACGGCTTGGTATTCAGCTCCATCGAACGGGCCTTGGAGGAGTGCAAGTGATTCAACCTGGAGTGGGTACGACACCCGAGGGTGCGCGTAGCGAACAGGAGGCCTCGCGCTGGGTGCGCTCGATGTTCGGGCGCGTTGCACCGCGCTACGATTTGGCGAACCATTTGCTGTCGGCCAACATCGACGTTACGTGGCGCAACCATACTGTAAAGCGTGTGCGGGAAGTGCTGATGCGGCCGGGTGCGCGCGTTATGGATTTGGCTTGCGGAACCGGCGACTTGCTGATCGCCATGGAGAAGGAAGCGGGTCGCCAACTGATCGGCAGCGACTTCTGCCATCCGATGCTTACGGGCGCATCGTCGAAACTGCGCAAGGGCTCGCTGAAATCAGCACTTCTGGAGGCGGACGCCATGTCTCTGCCACTACCGGACGCCTGTCTCGACCTGATCACGATTGGTTTCGGCTTCCGGAATTTCTCCAACTACAAGGGAGGACTGGCCGAACTGCGGAGGGTCCTGCGGCCGGGCGGGATGCTGGCGATCCTGGAGTTCACACAACCCCCGAACAAGGCTTTCGCCACTGCGTACAACTGGTACTCCACCAAAGTGCTGCCTATTCTGGGCGGCGCAATATCCGGTGCTCCGGACGCCTACCGGTACTTGCCAGCGTCAGTAAAAAAATTCCCGGATGCACCCGGATTGGCCTCCGCAATGCGGGATACTGGATTCGAAGCGGTGGAGTGGGAATACCTGACTTTTGGTATCGCCGCATTGCATATCGGAAGGGTCTGGTAAAAATGGCTTTGAATTTTCGTCGCGTATTCGTAGCTTTTGTGGCCGTGGCGTCGGTAGCGGACGCGGCAACGTACACCGGTTCGAAGGCATGCCAGACTTGCCATGCGGCCGTCTATGCCAAGTGGTCCAAGACCCGGATGGCGAATGTGGTGCGGGATCCGAAGGTACAGCCCTCGGTGGTTGTGGGCGACTTCTCCAAGCCGAACCCATTGGTGACATTCAAGATTTCCGACGTCGAC